>JACXUQ010000414.1 GCA_014763835.1 Thiotrichales bacterium | reverse complement strand
TAGTGGGAGACATCGGTGGAGGTGCCGCCCATATCGAACCCGATAATGCGTGCAAAGCCGGCGTGTTCTGCGGTTTTGACGGCACCGACAATGCCGCCGGCCGGGCCGGAGAGAATGGCGTCCTTGCCCTGAAAGACCCCGGCAGCGGTCAGTCCGCCGTGCGACTGCATAAATTGCAGATCAACCCCGGCAAGTTGTTGGCTGACCTGCTGTACATAGCGGCGCAGAATCGGGCTCAAATAGGCATCGACCACGGCGGTGCGGCCGCGGCTGATAAACTTTACCAACGCACTGCTCTGGTGGGAGGTGGAAATCTGCTTGAAACCGAGGTTAGCGGCAATTTGTGCGACTTTCTCTTCATGAACCGGGTTCAGATAGGCGTGCAGCAGCACAATCGCCACGGCGTCATAGCCTTGGTCACGCAACTCTTCGAGTTGTTTCTCAAGTTCGGTTTCGTTGAGGGGTTCGAGTTGATGACCCTGTGCATCCAAACGGCCGGCAATCTCCACGCTGATGTCATAGAGCGGGCGCGGCGATGCGATTTTGAGGGCGAAAATATCCGGACGGTTCTGGTAGCCGATTTCGAGCGCATCGCCAAAACCGCGGTTGGTAATGAGGGCGACGCGTTCGCCTTTGCGTTCCAGCAGGGCGTTGGTGGCGACGGTGGTACCCATTTTGACACAGGCAATGCGCTGGGTCGGAATCGCCAGCGGTTCGGGTGTCTGCAAGAAGTGGCGAATCCCGGCAATCGCCGCATCGGCGTACTGCTCGGGATTTTCCGACAACAGTTTGTAGGTATGTACGCTGCCTTGCGGGTCAAGCGCGACGATATCGGTGAAAGTGCCGCCGCGGTCTATCCAGAATTGCCATTGCTGTGCGCTCATGTTCTCCGGCTCTTGAAAATGGGTGGAGGCGTTGAAAGCCGGCTGTCACGCCGGTGTGCAAAAAATCGACATTCTATTCTATTTGCGGCGCGCTTGCCGAGCGAAACCGCTATCAATCGGGTATGATAAAGTTCGATTGGCGCGGCCCAAACTGCTTTGATTGCGGCTTTGGAGGCCGCTTTGATTTCAACCCGTTTTGGGGCAGAGAGGAATATGACAAACGATACACCGGCTTCACCTTCCCAGAGCGAATGGATCGATTCCCCGATTTGGCATTGGACCTTCTGGAAAAGAGTGATTGTGCGTTTCCAGCAACGGCAGGGCACCGATGCCGTGGGCATTCTCGCCTACACTTCGTTGCTCGGTATTGTGCCGATGCTGGCGGTGATGCTCAGTCTGTTTTCGGTATCCCCTTGGTTTGCCGATTTCGAGGCGCTGGTGATGGATCAGGTGGTGCATAACCTGATGCCGTCGTCGCATCCGATTATCGAGTCCTATTTGATGACGTTTTCGCTGCAGGCGGTCAATCTCAAAGGGCCTGGGCTGGCGGTGATGCTCTTCAC
>JACXUQ010000413.1 GCA_014763835.1 Thiotrichales bacterium | reverse complement strand
GTCAACACCACCTGATTGGCGTAGAATTTCAGGCCCATTTTGGTTTCCACGCCGCGCACATGGTCGCCTTCCAGAATCAGGTCTTCGACCGGCTGCTGGAAAATGAAAAGATTGGGCTGATTTTCGAGACGGGTACGAATGGCCTGACGGTAGAGAACACGGTCGGCCTGCGCACGCGTGGCGCGTACCGCCGGACCTTTGGAAGCGTTCAGGGTACGAAACTGGATACCGGCCTCGTCAATCGCCAAGGCCATGGCGCCACCCATGGCGTCGACCTCTTTTACAAGATGGCCTTTGCCGATCCCACCGATCGCCGGATTGCACGACATCTGTCCGAGCGTGTCGATATTGTGTGTCAGCAGCAGGGTCTTCAACCCCATGCGTGCCGAGGCTAGAGCGGCCTCGGTACCGGCATGGCCACCGCCGACGACGATGACTTCATAATTGGCAATTTGTGCGTCCATGATGGCAATTCCTCTGCTGACACGCCAGATATGGATGCAAATCCATGATTTGTCCGATTTGCATCCATACAAGATTCTGTAAAATAACAGAGTATTTTAGCATAAATTTTACGGCAAACTGACAGTTGCTCGTTACTTTGCCGGCGTTGCTGACCCAAACATCCAAAGGAGTCGGGAAAATGAACGGATTTACATGCAAAAACAATACCCTAAAACCCATTATGGCAGGCCTGATTTTGGGTATGGCCAGCCTGATTTCCAGCTGCGCACTGACCCCGCCGAAAAGCCTGATGGACATCCAGGCGGGCGAACACTTTGTTCTCAAGCAGCCCATCACCATCCCCGCCGGCAAGGCACGCCAAACCATCCAGTTCGGCCAGCTCAGCGGCAGCGGTTTCAACCAGACCGAACAACACTGCCGTATTGAAATTTACGCCCTGCAGACACAAAACACCATCATCCAGCCGCAAAGCTTCACTATCAAAAGCGTGCAACTAGGTGAAGAGATGATTGCGCAACGCGCTGACGGGAAACTCTTTGCCGCCAACGACCTTGGCCTGAGCAGCCAAACCCAAACGGACGTGGTGCGTCTGGCCGATATGGGTTACGAGCGCCCGGAAACCATGGACTTGGTGCATCTCTACCTGCATTCCGACACGCAACCCAACGTGTATCGCCTGACCTGCGCTGGGGCTTTAAGCAATGGCGACCCCAAAGATGCACCGCGCAGTTACCGCCCTAAACGCGAACAGATCAACCGGATTTTAGGCGCCGTAGGCAGTATCGAACCTTAAGCGGATTTTTCGCGTTTTCAAAACTGAACAGGCCGGGTCTGTTAATCAGCACCCGGCCTGTTGAGTTTTTAATAGAGAGCTTTGCACGAGTGGGGCGGGAAATAAAAATGAGGAAAAAATTGGCTGGTTGAGGCGGAAAACGCAGCTAATAGCTCGCTATTAGCAAGTTTTTCAACAAAAATCAGGCTATTTTTAAC
>JACXUQ010000412.1 GCA_014763835.1 Thiotrichales bacterium | reverse complement strand
TGGGTAATCTACAGGTGACTAAACGTGCGCTTTTGGATTATGTTTTGGTTAATCGCCATATGCCATGCCCGGATACGGACAATGACGGGCGTGAAAATAGAACGGGTGTTGCTTGTAGTGCCAGTGTGGGCACGATTCCGTTTGACGATATCGGTTTGGGGGCGGCAGTTACCAGTGATGATTATGGGAATTTGTTTGGCTATGGTGTTAACGGCAACGTGGTCAATACGGGTGATATTGCAGATTCGACAGATTCGGCAAGTTATTTTGGAAATCAAAGTCCACCGCAATTCACGCTGCAAACACCTCCAACGACTGCATTGCCTTCTGTTCCCGAAAGTTATACGGTCTGTAAGCGAGAAACGAACAGCTGTACAACAGATGCAGCGAATGTAGAGGTGAGTGCCATTCCTGCTGTCATTGTGGCTTTTAATGAAAATGGCGGTGTGACCAACCTTCAAGGATGTAACGGTGGTGACCGTGGCACTCGTGAAACTGAAAACTGCGATGCGGATTCCGAGCGCCTGCTGTGGAAAGGCACATTTGATAATGACGTTTTTGATGATCAGATAGTGACCATTTCAGGGTATGAGATCAAACAGCAGGTGTTGGATCTGTTTAACACCATTACCCTTCATGTAACGGATGAATATGACGGTTACGATTTTATTGTGCGCGGTGATGTGGATAGTTCCAATGATCTTAACGTAGCAGATGGCGTTGATAACAAATTCTATATTGATAAAACTTCTGATACTGAAGGCGGCAACCTTAATGCAAGTATCGTTTTCAAGGATGGTGATGACAAATTTCATATTGAACGCAATATAGAAAGTGGCGGGAATGCCAAAATGGGTGCCGGCGAGGATTATGTGTACGTAGGGGGTTCCATTTTGGCTGGTGGAGCCATTTATTTGGGAGATAATGACGATACGACTGATGTTGAGACATTTGAAAGCTCTGATGGTAAGGATGTGGCGATAATTGATGGTAATATCAATAGTGGCGCTTTACTGGATGCGGGCTTTGGTAATGACGATGTAACGGTAAATGGCGTTGTGGCCGGCAAGATTGATATGAGTAAAGACAATGATCGTTTGTATCTTAATGGTACGGTGGATACAAGCACTGCAGATATTGATGGAGGTCAAGGAACGGATATTATTTTCCTGAACATGACATATGAAGAATGGACTGCGAATACGGCTCTGCAAGGCGTCATTGTGAACTTTGAAAAGGCTGTATTTGAAAATAACGTTCAAGTTGACCTTTAGTTTGGTTTTTAAGTGGTGTGCAAAAGTGAATTCAAACCACGTTCTTTAACCTGCGTTTTGGTTGTTGATGACGATCCCGCATTGCGTGGCATGTTGGTTTTCGGTTTAGAGTCTTCAGGATACAAAGTGGTTGAAGCCGGTTGCCGCTCCGAGGCTTTGCAGCAGTTGAGAAATACCTGTCCGCA
>JACXUQ010000042.1 GCA_014763835.1 Thiotrichales bacterium | reverse complement strand
CGAGCCGCAAAGCGCTCTACAACCTTTACCATATTCTGAACCATTTTAATCTGTTTGGCGGCCATTACGCCCAACAGGCGGAACAGACCCTGCAAAACCTGCTAAAACAGGCAAACGCTTGAGGTCAAAAAAGCCCGCCAAAAAACTCAACAGGCCGGGTACATAACACCAGCCATGCAAAAGCATACGCATTAGCGCCAAGGCTTTTCCCGCTTGTCCAAAGGGCTTATAATAGCCAGCATTTCTAGGGAAGCTCTGATTGAATCAGATTGGATTCTGGCAACGCCAAGTTTGCCAGGTCAGGGCGTGAAGTTGCAGCAATGTCTAGACCTTGCAAAACTTCACAACGCGGAGCTGACAAACTTGGCTAAGCCCCGAAGGGCGGGGCTTAAAGCCCACTTCTTCGTTGTTGTGGCCCTTGACCTTAGAATAACTAAGGCCGGCGAGCCACGCCTAGAATAAGTGGGCTTTAAGTCCCGCAGAATCTCAATATGCTTCAATCAGAGCTTCCCTAATTTACATCACTTCAGCAACGTAGGATTTTCCATGAAATTCATTCTGTTAGGCGCACCCGGCGCCGGTAAAGGCACCCAAGCCCAGTTTTTGACCAAACAATTCAACATCCCGCAAATCTCCACCGGCGACATGCTGCGTGCCGCCATCAAGGCGGGCACCGAGCTGGGCATGAAAGCCAAAGCTGCTATCGATGCCGGCCAATTGGTCACCGACGACATCATTATCGGCATGGTGAAAGAGCGCATCGCCCAGGAAGATTGCGCCAACGGTTTCCTGCTGGATGGTTTCCCGCGTACCGTGCCACAGGCGGACGCGTTGAAAGAAGCCGGTGTGGCGATTGATGCGGTAGTCGAAATCGACGTACCGGACGAAGAGATCGTTAACCGTATGTCGGGGCGCCGCGCGCACTTGGCTTCGGGCCGCACTTACCACGTGGTCTACAATCCGCCTAAAGTCGAAGGCAAAGACGACGAAACCGGTGAAGAGCTGGTGCAGCGCGACGACGACAAGCCGGAAGTGGTCAAGGACCGCCTGAACGTTTACCACAAACAGACTGCGCCATTGATCGACTACTACCAAGGTGAAGCCGCACAGAACGCCAACCTGAAATACGTCAAGGTTGACGGTACGCAAACAATTGCCGCCGTTGAAAAAGCGATTCTGGACGCATTGAAGTAATCGCGTCATAATAGTGCTATAACCGCTGCGGTGTGGGCATTTTGCTCACACCGCACCCCACTCAAATGCCGTATCCCTCACTGGCATGCCAGCGCAAAACACGCTAAGATTCCACTCTTTACAACACTTCTCCCTAACGTTTATGACCAGATATCTTATGCTTGGCCTAGTGTGCTTGGCATTTATCCTTCCCGCTTCAGCCTCCGAAAAGACTGCCTTAAAGCCGCAACAAACCTTGCCTAAATGGGAGATCGGCCTGGGCCCGGGGCTGATCGACTATCCCGACTACCCCGGTTCCAAAGAGCGCAACACCTTGGTGCTGCCGTTTCCCTATATCACCTATCGCGGCGAACATTTCCAGATTGACCAGCGCGAAGTCAAAAAACCGCTCTTTCATGTCGGCAAATGGGAACTGGATATCAGTCTGGCCGGTTCCATTCCGGTTTCCAGCAAGGATAACCGCTTGAGAGAAGGCATGAACGACCTCGATGCCGCGGTCGAATTCGGGCCGGTGGCGCGTTATTCACTCTGGCAGGACCGGCTCAATACCTTGCAGTTTGAACTGCCGGTGCGAAGCGTCATCGCCTCCGACTTCCGCTCCATTCATCAGGAAGGCTGGGTGAGCGCCCCCAGTTTGCAATATGCCTATCGCCGCCAGTTCACTCAGTCGCAGCGTTTGAAATTCAGCGCCGGCATCAGCGCCAATTTTGCCACCGACAGCTATCACCACTATTTTTATGGCGTGGATGCGGCCGATGCCACCCCCTCGCGCCCGGCTTACGAGGGCAAAAGCGGCTTTTCGGGTTTGACCTATCTGCTGGGCTTGAACTGGCACTTGGGCGATTATTGGCTCGGCGCCTTCTATAAACTCAATGACCTTAAAGGCAGTGTTTACGAAGAGAGCCCCCTGGTAGAAACCACCCGTGCCGAAACCTTCGGTCTGGCGCTGACCTGGAATTTCTATGTCTCCAAAGAGACCGTAAAAGGTTTGGATTAAGGCGATGCTTAAGTCCATGATGCAGCGCCTCTTCAGACCCGGCCTGTTGAGTTTTTTCGGCCTGATTCTGGCGCTGTTGATCTGCCAGTGGCTCTTTCCGCAAAGCCATGCATTCGTGATAGCGGCATGGCAAGGCCTGATGCTGTTGGGATTGAGTGCTTTCTGGCTGTTCTTTGCCGTCAGTCTGCTGCCGCAGCGGATTCCGTTGATTACCCGCTACGCCTGGTTGATTGACGGGACGATGGACGAACCCAAACGTCGTTATACCCGCCGCGTCACCTGGGCTTGGGTGGCTTTACTGGGCTGGCTTTGGCTGAATAAACTGCAAATTATCCTGCCCGACCCGGCCTGTTCGGTTTGCTTGCCGCTTTCAATCTGGAGCGACCTGTTCGGCCTTCTGCTGATGCTCGGCCTGCTGGGCGGCGAGTTTTTGCTCCGTAAGCGCCTGTTTGCCGATCAGTCTCAGGCACGTTTGGGGGTATTTTTGTGGCAACTGGTGCAGACGCCTTTAAGCGCAATCTGGCGATTCCAACCGCCGGCCGACTCTCACGAGGCAAAGCGTCAAACCAGCTGACAAGGCTAAGGTTTTTCCCTTATACTTTGCGCATTCAAACAAGTATTCGCAAACTCGCTCAAAGATGACTCTTGCACTGCCTATCACCGCTTCCACGCTCATCAGCCCTTTGGGCCAAGGCCTGCAAGCACACGCCGTAGCCTTGCAAACCCAGCAGGCCGGCTTGCGCCCGCATTTGCAGGCGTTTGATCCCAAACTCAACTCGTTTTTCGGCGAGGTTGACGCCCTGGCCGAGGTGCAGCTGCCAGCGGTGCTGCAACCCTATCACTGCCGCAACCACCAGCTCGCCTGGCTGGCGCTGCAAACAGACGGCTTTGCCGAGACAGTGGCGCAAGCCGTTGCCCGCTATGGCGCGCATCGCATCGGCATTGCCGTGGGCACCAGCACCTCCGGCATTCTGGAAACCGAACTGGCGTTGATGCACAAGGCGCAGCACGGCTGTTTTCCGGCCGACTACCACTATGAACACACCCACCGCATGAACGCTCTGGCGGATTTCTGCGCCGAAGCGCTGGAAATCAGCGGCCCTGGATGGCGCATGATCTGGTGGATGCCGTGGTGGTCGGTGGGGTCGACAGCCTCTGCCTGACCACGCTGCACGGGTTTAACGCCCTGGGCTTGGTCAGCAAAACCCCGGTGCGCCCTTTGGATGCCAACCGCAACGGCATCAATATCGGGGAGGCCGGTGGTTTTATGCTTTTAGAGAAAAAGCCGCAACATCCGCCGCAAATCGTCTTGAGCGGGTATGGCGAAAGCAGCGACGCCTACCATATCTCCACCCCGCATCCAGAGGGCGAAGGGGCCCGACAGGCGATGCAGCAGGCGCTCGACAGGGCCAAATTGGCTCCTTCTCAAATCGACTACCTGAACCTGCACGGCACCGGCACGCCGAGCAACGACCTGTCGGAATCCAAAGCGGTGCACCGCGTTTTCGGCCAGAACCTGCCGGCACTCAGCTCCACCAAAGGCTTTACCGGCCATACCCTCGGCGCGGCGGGCATTACCGAAGCGGTGTTTTGCCAGATTGCTCTGCAAAACCAACTCGTACTCGCCAATCTCAATCTGCAGCAGGTGGATATTGAACTGGATTTGCAGCCCGTCACCCAAACCCAACCGTCTAGTGTGCACCACGCCATGAGCAACTCGTTCGGCTTTGGCGGCAACAACGCCACCCTGATTTTCAGTCTGGCGGAGGCCGCCCGATGATCGCCTATATCGACAGCGTCAGCGTACAGGCGCCCGGCATGGAAGGCTGGGAGCCGGCCTGTTCACTTTTACGCGGCGAACAACCTTACGAATTCGCCCCCTTGAGCAAATACGCCCCGGCCTTTTTGCCC
Source organism: Thiotrichales bacterium (assembly GCA_014763835.1). Classification (GTDB taxonomy): domain Bacteria; phylum Pseudomonadota; class Gammaproteobacteria; order Thiomicrospirales; family Thiomicrospiraceae; genus Thiomicrorhabdus. The sequence continues at coordinate 7,595 of JACXUQ010000042.1, read as the reverse complement.
GCCAACGAACGCCGCCGCACTACCGACACCATCAAACTAGCGTTACGCACCGCCGAGGCCTGTACGGCCGGCTATGCGGATGAGGCGATTGCCGCGATGCTAACCCTGTTTGCCAGTGTGGACGGCGACACCGCGATTTCGGCGCAGATGACCACCACCATTCTGGACGACGAACCGATGATCTCGCCGATTCAATTCCACAACTCGGTACATAACGCGCCGGCCGGTTATTGGATGATCGGCAAAGGCAATCAACAGGCGGCTTCGGCCATTTCCGCCGGCGACTTTCAAATTGCCAACAGCCTGCTTGAAGGCGTGACCCAACTTGATGATTGCCATCCCACACTGCTGTTAGTCGGTTACGATCTGCCGATCGACCCGGTGATTGAAACCTTTCAACCCGCGATGCAACCGTTTGCCTTTGGCTTGGTGCTCAGCCTGCAGCCATCGCCGCGTTCACTGGCCAAAATCTCACTGAGCATCACCCAACAACCAACGGAACAGGCATCACATCCGCTGTTAGGCGACAACCGGGCGGCGCAGGTTTGGCCGCTGCTCGAATCCCTAGCCAACCATCAAAACTGTGTCGTGAGGCTACCGCTGTCTAAAACCCAATCCGTGCAAATCCACCTGGAAAGTCTGTGAGCGTTCTGTACGATTTTGCGCAGATTGAGGCACTCATTCCCCACAAAGGCGGCATGTGTCTGTGGGACAGCGTGCTGGCGTTTGACGAGCAACAGATTCACTGCCGCACCGCACGCCATCTGCTGCCTGACCACCCCTTAAAGGAAAACGGCGCACTCTCGCGCCTGCACCTGATTGAATTCGGCGCGCAACTGGTGGCGGTGCACGGCGGCCTGTTGAGTTTACCGGCAACGGCAAACCCGCCTAAAATCGGCTATCTGGCCAGCGTGCGTCAGGTGCAGTTCGACGAGTTTGCAATGAACGCTCTGCATACACCTTACCTGTCTGGCGAAGCCGAACAGCTCATGGCGGACGACAGCGGCAAGCTCTATCAGTTCCGAATTTATGACGACCAGCAACAGTCGCTCTGCAGCGGCCGGGCGATGATTATCCATCCTCAAACTGAAACCGGAGAGGCTCATGCGTAAACGCGCTTTAATTACCGGCGGCAGCGGCGATATCGGCGCCGCCATTGCCGCCCAGTTGGCCGCTGACGGCTATGCCGTTATCGTCCATGCCAATCGCCAGCTTGAGAAAGCCCAGGCGGTTGTCAACGACCTGCTGACACAAGGCCATGCAGCACAGGCGGTGCAGTTTGATGTAACCGATGCCGCCGCCACTCAAGCCGCGTTGGAAACTTTGCTGCAAGAGGGTCCGATTCAGGTCATTGTCAATAACGCCGGCATCCACGACGATGCGGTCATGGCCGGCATGACGCATGCACAGTGGCAAAGCGTGATTGATGTTTCGCTGAACGGCTTTTTCAATGTCACCCAGCCGCTGTTGCTGCCGATGACCCGAACACGCTGGGGCCGCATTATCAATATCGCCTCCATCGCCGGGGTCATGGGCAACCGCGGCCAGACCAACTACGCCGCCGCCAAAGCGGGGCTGATCGGCGCCAGCAAGTCGCTGGCCTTGGAGCTCGCCTCACGTAAAATCACCGTGAATGTGGTCGCCCCCGGCATTATTACTGGCAATATGACCGAGGACGTGTTCAGCCCCGAAGCCATCAAGCAGATGGTGCCGGCACAACGCGCCGGCACACCTGAAGAAGTCGCCCATGCGGTGAGTTTTCTGGCGTCCGACAAAGCCGCTTATATCACCAGTCAGGTGATTCAGGTCAATGGCGGCATGGCCTAACCCCTTTATCCTACCGATAAAATATCGTATTCCAGGCTTTTCAAGTCTGCTTTTTTATAGTAACTTATGCGCAAAAACTACGTTTATCCATCCATTAAATCGACGTCGGCGATCTTAACTGATTTAAATCATCGCTTTTTCACACAACCAAAGGAAAATACAATGAAAGCAGCAGTTCTAAAAAGCACTTTTGCGGCGGCCCTGGTCGCGTTCACATTGACATTGGTGGGCTGCGGTGCCGCGCCGGTGCAAAACTATGAAGCGCAGCCGGTTCCAACCAACATCAAGTCAGCCGAGCAGGTCAAACAGGCCATCCGTCGGGCTGGCGCCAACTTGGGGTGGATCATCAGCGAAGACGGTGACAAACTCAAAGGCACCTTGAATCTGCGTAGCCACCAGGCGGTTATTTCCATCCCCTACTCCACCACCTCTTACAGCCTGATCTACAAGAACAGCGTCAATCTGGATTACGACGCTGAAAAAGGCACAATCCACAAAAACTACAACGGCTGGATGCAGAATCTGAACAACCGCATTCAAGTTCAACTAAGCGGCATGTAAGCAGCGGGTGCGCTTAACCTCAAGCGCTTCGCAACAAAACACCGACCGGGACGGCTTGATAATGCTGATTCTGGCGGTGTTGAGTCTTGTGCTCTCCGGCGGCCTCTTCTGGCTGTGGAGAGTCCTGCAAATCGTTCACACCGCGCGGCACGCCCCGGCGCAACCGCCAACTTTCATGCACGCCTGGATTGTGTTTGGCAAACAACTGCAGAACGACCTGCCCGACGCCGATTTTCAACAGCGCCTGCAAAGGATTTTACGCTTGACCAAAGAGGTGCCTGTCCCACAATCCATCTTTTTATTAGGCGGAAAAACGGGCAGCAATAATGTCACGGAAGCACAAGCGGCTGAAGACTATTTGCTGATCAGCGATCCCAACTTACAACCTTATCTACTCCTCGAAGAGGCCTCGCGCAATACGCTCGAAAACCTTAAGCAGGCGCGTGATTATCTGCCTGAACGCACTTTACCGGTTGCACTCATCAGCAACCGCTACCATCTGCACCGCTGCATGGTCATGGCCAAGGGGCTGGGATTGAACCCGCTTCCCGTCGCCGCCGAAGCACACTGGCAAGCCACTGCGAGCAATCTTCTCAAGATTGCGCTGGAAGGCTTCTTTGTCCACTGGTACCATACCGGCGCATTTATCAGCAAACTGCTCAATAACCAACGCATGCTCAACAAGATTCACTAACATGACTCAACCGCTCTCTGCCAACCACTTTGCGATTATTATCCCCGCATACAATGAAGCCCAAACGATTCGCGAGGTGGTGAAAAACGCCTTGCAACACACGCCGCATGTGATTGTGGTCAACGACGCCTCGCAGGATGCCACCGCGCAAATCGTGCAGCAAACGGCCGCCATCCTCATTGAACACACCCAAAATCAGGGCAAGGCCGCCGCGCTGCAATCGGGTTTTACAAAAGCCCGCCAGCTTAATGTGGACTACGCCATCACCCTCGACGGCGACGGCCAGCACGATCCCCACAATATCCCGCAATTGCAGGACGCTTATGCGCAACATCCACACCATCTGGTGGTCGCAGCACGCCTCCAGAACCGCGAGAACGCCCCTAAAGCGCGCTTGATGGCCAATAAAATCGCCGACTTCTGGGTGAGCTGGGCGGCCGGCAAACCGATTGCCGACAGCCAATCCGGCTTTAGGCTCTATCCGTTTGCCCTGCTCGAAAGGCTCTCCATCCGCCCGCACCGTCGTTCCGGCTTTGTATTTGAGAGCGAAGTGCTCATCGAAGCGGCGCGCGAAGGATTCGATTTTGTCTTTGTACCGATCGCCTCCAGCTACCCCGAACAGCGTCGCCCCAGCCATTTCCGTCCGGGGTTTGACATTACCCAGATCACCCTGATGGTGGCCAGAAAACTGCTTAAAAAAGGCCTCTACCTACCCGGCCTGTTCAGATCTTTAACGCATAAACCCAACATTTTCATCTCCTCCACAACGAAGGAAACACTTTGAAACACTGCGATGTCTTTATTATCGGCGGCGGCCCTGCCGGTTCGATTGCCGGCGCCAAACTGGTTCAAACCGGATTCAACGTCAAACTGGTCGAGCGTCAGACTTTTCCGCGTTTTGTCATCGGCGAATCATTGCTACCGCGCTGCAACCAGCTTCTGGCCGAAGCGAATATGTTGGAGAGCATCGAAAAAGCCGGTTTCCAGTTCAAAGGCGGCGTGGCCTTCCAGAAACCGGGCGAATTTGAAATCTACCATTTTGCCGACAACCTGGGCGAAGCGCATAACAGCTCGTTCCAGGTGAAGCGCGAACTGTTTGACCACGAACTGCTCAAAGACGCCGAACGCAAAGGCGTGGACGTGGAATTCGAGTCGGAAGTCATCGCTTACGACCCGAAGGCGAATATCGTCACGGTCAGAACCAAACAGGGTGACGTGGAAACCTATCAGGCCAAAAAGGTCATCGACGCCTCCGGTTACGGCCGTGTTTTGCCTCGTCTGCTCGATTTGGAGAGCAGGCCCAAACTGGCGCTGCGCCGTGCGACTTTCTGCCGCGTGGCAGGCGACATCCGCCCCACCGACGGCACCGATGGCTACATTTACGTGGATATTCACGGTGACAACGACGCCTGGATCTGGAACATCCCGTTCAACGACGGCATCACCTCGGTCGGCGTGGTCTGTACCGAAGAGTTCTTCCAATCCAAAAACATGACTGAAACGGAATTCTGGGATCACATTATCGACACCACCCCTGCCGCCAAAGCACGTTACGCGCAGGCCAAGAAGATCAATGACGTCGGTTTTTTAAGCGGTTATTCAGCCGCAGTGAAAAAACTCTACGGCGAGAATTTTGTACTGGTGGGCAACGCATCGGAATTCCTCGACCCGGTGTTCAGCTCCGGCGTGACGCTGGCGCTGGAATCGGGTTCGGTGGCTGCCGATTTGACCATCAAACAACTCAACGGCGAAAACGTGGATTGGCAGGTCGAATACGAAGACTATATGCTGCGCGGCATCAATGTCTTCCGCGAATTCGTCACCGCCTGGTATAACGGCCGCTTGCAAACCATCTTTTTTGCCGATGACAAGGAACCGCGCATCAAGCAGTCGATCACCTCGGTGCTGAGCGGCTACGTCTGGAACCCGCAGAACTTCTTCGTCAAAAACAGCGGCCGCGCGGTCGATACGCTGGTGTCCATTATCGAGGCCAGATAAGGCCACTCACACTTTGAAATACAGGCGTGCGCTCACATATATCGACAGCACGCCGACCACCATCACCTGGCCGATTGCAACCAAGATTGGAATTGGCGTCAACAGCAGAAAACCGAACGACAGCAGCGTCGTCAGCAGCGCGGCATGCACGGAACGGAGATATTTAGGCTGCTTGTCGTTGCGGGCCCCCTGCGCGAACAGGCTGTAATCCAAGCCAATGCCGATCAACAACAGGCTCGCCAACAGGTGAAACACCGTCAACACCTGCCCCAACGCCAGTAAAACCGCATAGGTAAAGACCAAGCCCAAAACGACCGGCATTAAAAGTGAACAGGCCGGGGTGAACGCGCGCTTCCAGGAGAGGCTTTGCGCCTTGACCGCCCATAAAACCAACAGCATCACCACCAGAAAAGCTCCCAACACCTGCAACAGCTGCGTGCGCAGTACACTCACCGACTGAGCCACAAACTCGCGCTGATCGAACCAGACCAGACCCTGGGCGTGTGCCCAGGTGCGCACGCTGTCCTTATCGGCCACCTGCCGCAACAGAATTTTACCGACCACGCCAGCGCTTTGCTGCGTCAGTAGCTGGTCGGCTAATGCTGTCTGCCAACCGGAGGCCTGGGCTTCAAACCCCTTCAAATCGAGCAACGGCAAGCGCTTGCTCTGTTCAACCTCGGCGATAAAGCCGGCAAAATGCTTTGCCTGAAACGGCGTTCCCGCCTGCTGCGCCGCCACAAGCAAAGTCGGCTGCAAGACGGCCTCCGCCGGCAGAGCATCTTGGCGTTTGCGCTGCAACGTCTGGCTTGGCAGCAGATCGGCGAGCATCGTTTTGCCCGCAATCAGACCTTGCTGCTGCAAACTCAACAGGCCGGGTAGCAGCGCTTCCTGACGCTGCAACAGGGTTTCGACATCCGGTGCGCTCACCAGCAGGAACTGCCCGGCCTCAGCCTGCTGAAAGTGCCGGCGTAACTCGCCGTCCTGCTGTAACAGACTTTGCGGCACCGGGCTTAAACTCGCCAGGTCGTCCTGCCACAGCCACTTTTGGCCTAACGGCCAGGCGGCCAGAACCAATCCTGCCAGCAATAGCCAATGGCCATAAGCCCCAATGCGCGTCGTTATTTGAGCTGTTTGCCCCACCATTTCAGCTGTTCTGGTGGACGGCAAAACCCACAACAAGACACGGGTAACCCCCACAGCGCTCAATATGCCGCTGATGGCAAACACCGCCATCTGCCGCAGGCCGTCAATATCCAGCACAAACAGGGTTACAAATCCGGCCGCCGTGGTCAGCGCACCGAGCCGGATCAACGGCCAGGCGTGTTTTTCGGCCGCGGGCCCATCACGCCGCGCACTGAAGGCGTGAATGGGGTAATCCACCGCCACGCCGATCAGCACGACACCCAGCGCCAGCGCCAGCGCTTCCACAAAACCGAACAGCCACTGTACCGCCAACACCGCCAACAGCGAACCGATCGCCAGGGGCACAAAACTCAACGCCACCCAGAGCGGTTTACGCAACCTCCACGCCAAAAACAGCAGCACCATGACACTCGCCAAAATCGACAGCTGCTGAATGCTGGTCTGGATTGTCTGCCGTGCCTGCCAGGCAATCAGCGTCGGGCTGGAGGCCTCAATTCGCCATTGCGGCTGTTGCGCTTGTATCGTCTGCAAAGCCGCCCAAAAATGCGCCGCCGCCTGCTCGTCCGCCTGCAAATTGACTAACAGCAGTGCCGCTGCCCCCTGCTCATCTTCGGCGAGCCAGTAACCGTCATGCACGGCGATCTGTGTTTGCGATTGCATCTGCCCGATATAACGCAACCACTGTTGCGTGGGATCGGCCAAGGCCTGCGTCTTATCCGGGACAATTCCCAACTGCCAAGCCTGCCAGAGGGTTTGCAAGGCCGCCTGCAACGCCGATTCGCTGAAATCGGCCGACGCCAGCAGGTAGCGATAACGCAGCAACCCGTCCGTTTGCGCAGCCAACAGCGTCGGTGGCTGATTTTCAACCTGGGCAACCGACGTGTCGGCTTGCAATAAGGCTTTGAGTTGATTGCCAGCCTGGAGTAGCGCGGCCGTGTCAGCTGGGTTTGGCAGGCGCAATGCCAGCATCAGCGGTTGCTGCCGCTGATCTTGCGATAACGCCTCTTTTAAGGTGGATTGTAACAGCGCCTGCTCTGCCGTCTGCGGAGCGGGAAAAAAAGCGGTGAGGTGGTTTTGCAGCGTGATTTTAGGCAGGCTCCAGGCCGCCAGCCATGCCGAAAGCAAAATCATCAGCACTAGCAAGACATAACGCGCGTTTGCTGAAAGCGGCGAGGCCATCAAGGTTTGCGTCCGGTTATGGCAGCAGAGGCCGGCAAAAGGCTGAACTCGCGCCAATCACCCTGGCGCATTTCCAGACGAATGCGCTCCACCCCGGCCTGTTGAGATTTATAAACCCCGCTGACCACGATCTGGCTGGCATTCAATGGTGACTGCGCTTTGGGTTTGAGGCGCAGCTGCCAATGCGTGTTAT
>JACXUQ010000411.1 GCA_014763835.1 Thiotrichales bacterium | reverse complement strand
TGGTAATCTCTTATAACCCGGGCTACCAGTCAATGATGAAAGACCTGAAGCAATCGACCAAACAGCGTTTTGGCGGCTTCAAATTTGACTACCCAGAAGCGGAAGTGGAAGCGGATATCGTTTCTAAAGAAGCGGGTATCGACCGTTCAACGGCTGAAAAACTGGTTCAAGTCGCACAGCGTTCACGTAACCTGAAAGGTCACGGTCTGGACGAGGGTATCTCTACGCGTCTATTGGTGTATGCAGGGCAGCTGATTAATAAAGGTGTTGAACCTAAGAAAGCCTGTACCATGGCACTGATTACGCCGCTAACGGACGACGACGACATTCTGGATACCTTGTTGACGACAGTGGATACGTTCTTCGGTTAATAAAAAAGATTTAACCGCGAAGCTCACGAAGCGCACTAAGGGATGAAAAATAAGTATTCTCACTTAAATTGTAAATGCTTCGTGACCTTCGTGTTCTTCGCGGTTCAACTTTCACGGCCAAGAATCGAACAAAAGAGTATGCACTATGAGTTTTGATATTGTAGAAGTCAAACAATCGCTGATCGAAAGCGTGCCCCAGCTGGAGGAGATGCTCGATTCGTTGATTCAGGAGGCTTCGCACTATATGAACGAAGCCTCCCGCGAAACCTGGCTGCAGAACGCCAAGGGCATCGCTTATCTGGGCAAAGGTCAGCAGGTCGTTATCAGCTATCTGGTGGCGGTGCCGCAGGTCATTGCCAAAATCGACGACGAAATCCTTGACGATATTCTGGAAACCATCATGAAGCTGTCTTCGGTGACATCGGGTGAGGTGGTTGCCTTGATGCTGGATTCGCTGCCGTTGATTGCCGAACGTACCGGCGATATTGACCTATGCCGTCAGTATCTGGCGCTGATTTATCAGATCGGCTCGAAAACGCCGCGTGGCTTGCGCCCGATGCTGAATATCATGGACGAGTTGATGTCCAAGTTGACGGTTTCCGGTCTACGTCGTTGGGCGCAGTGGGGTGCGCAGGCGCACGCTCGTAACTTCGGTGCGCAGCTTGAGTATTTCTCGCTGAAATCGGCGGATTCCAAAGCGGTTTTCCAGCAGCAGCGCAAAGGCTCGTTGTTTATCGACAACCACCGTTCGATCAACTTCTACCTGCGTGCTTTCTGGGGGCGCGATTTCTTTATCCGTCCTGCAGCGGCCGATTTTGACGACTTTAAACCCTACTTCGAAAAAATGGCGCTGCACTTGCCGGATGCTTTGAACGATTTGGGCGATATTAAAGGTGTCGATCTGTACCGTGCCATGGCGGCGCACTTGGCTTCGCACGTGGCGTACACTAAAAACGCCATCAGCATGGAGCAGTTGAACCATCAGCAGATGTTCTTTATCGAGCTGATTGAAGATGCGCGTGTGGAATACAATGCCATCAAAAACTTCCCGGGCTTGAAAAACCTGTGGCTCAAAGTGATTCGTGCCAG
>JACXUQ010000041.1 GCA_014763835.1 Thiotrichales bacterium | reverse complement strand
TGGATACGCTGACGCGTAATGCGGTGCAGTTGCGCGCCCAGTTAGAGGCGCAACTGGCATTGGGCAAAACCGCCAAGGAGTCGATGGCGTTTATCCGCGAGCAGAGTCTGCACACGGCGATGATTCCGGTCATCAATATGCTGGCGGCGGCCGGCATTATCTCGCTGCCGGGGATGATGACCGGGCAGATACTGGCCGGCGCCGATCCGGCCGAGGCGGTCAAATACCAGATTATGGTGATGTTTCTGATTGCCACCTCCACCGGTCTGGGTACGTTGATTGCGGTGTATCTGGCCTCAAAGCGTCTGTTTGACGAACGCGAACGCCTGCGTCTGGAGGAGTTGCAGAAAAGTGCCTGAAATCGGCCGGAAAAACTCAACAGGCCGGGTGCGAGCATCTGCTTTAATCGGTTGTTTTCACATTTTCAAAGCGTTATTCGGTTTGCCCGCTTGAAAATTCGGGTCGGCTAACGGTAATACGGTTGCGTCCCGCATGTTTGGACGCATAAAGCGCCATGTCGGCACGATGCAGGACGTCGGCAACCGATTCGTCCGTTTGGGGGCACGCTCTTGCGCATGGACGACATCGCAGCCTTCCAGAACGACAATGAACTCCTCGCCGCCCCAACGGCCGAGGTGGTGTGACGGGGTGAAGTGCCGGCGCAGCAGATCGGCAAAAAACTGCAGGGTGCGGTCTCCTGTCATGTGTCCCTGGGTGTCATTGATCTGTTTGAAATGATCGAGATCGATCAGCAGCACACAATACGGCAGGCTTTTTTGCAGATAGTTTTCGTGCTGTTTCTCCAGAATGTTTTCAATTTCCAAGCGATTGTTCAATTGCGTCAGCGGGTCGGTTGACGACAGATGCTGCAGCAAGCTGTTCTGTTTAAGCAGGTCGCGTTGCGCTTCAATCAATTCCTGGGTGCGCTTGTGTACCTCTGCTTCCAGATTGTCATTGGCCTTTTGTAAGTTTTCGTTGATTTTATTGAAGCGGCGGGTGAGGAACAGCGAAAAAACCATGCTGAGCGTCACCAGTGCCGCAGCCAGCAGCATGACGGTTTGCATCAGATGGTCAATCTGATGGCGGGCTTTGCTGATGACCGCCTGAATCTCGCTGATCTGGTAGTTGGAGAACTGGTTGACCTGGTCAATGAATGTATCCAGTCCGTCTGTTCCCCGGCTTAAAAAGAGGTTGCGGACTTCTTCGACTTGTCCGGTCATCGCCATTTGCGCGATTTCATCCTGTAGCGGGCCGATGTCATGCGCGCCGCGATCCAGTTCCGCCAGCCAGTTTTGTTCAAACGGGGTGTTGGAAATCAGCTGGGCGAGTTTATCGCGGTGACGACCATAATCGACGCTATCCCGGTAAAACGACATGAGGACGCGGTCTTGCTCAAACATGTCGTGATGCAGCAAAACCTGCTGCAGATCGACGCTGCGTTTCTGGCCCGCCATGTGCAGATTCATTAAATGGTGCAGTTTCTGATGTTGAATCTGTATCGCTTGGGTGGTTTGATTCAGTGCCAGGACGGTCTGTTTATCGATGATGAACAGCAAGGTACCCACTAAAAACAGGGTAACCGCAAACATCATTCACACGATGCCGTGATGGTAGGATTCCGGGCGTGATTGAGGCATCCAGACAGTTCCGATCCAGCCGCTGCTGGGTTGTAAAGAGGGTTAAAAAAAGAATAGTTTCAACAGGCCGGGTTATTTGCAATGGCTGTTCTGCATACTGTTGTTTATCAGTATGCAGAACGGATTTTTGCCTATTTTTTAGGATTTGGCAAGGCGTTAAGGCGGAATTGGCGCATCGAATACTCCAGTGCTTTCGCAGACTCCAGCAGGGTTTCGGTGGTGGCGGTGGTTTCCTCTACCAGTGCCGCATTCTGCTGCGTGGTGCTGTCGATCTGGGTGATGGCCTTGTTTACCTCGTCCACCCCTTGTGATTGCTCTTTAGAGGCGCGCGATACCTCGCCGACAATTTCCAGCACTTTGCGGGTTTCGTCGGTGACCTGTACCAGGGCATCGCCGACCTTATCGACCTGATTGACCCCGACCTGAATGGCGCTGGAGGTCTGTTCGATCAGGCTGTTGATCTCTTTGGCCGCCTCCGCCGACTTGGCCGCCAGATTGCGCACCTCGCCCGCGACTACCGCAAAACCGCGGCCGTGTTCGCCGGCACGCGCCGCTTCGACGGCCGCATTCAGAGCCAACAGGTTGGTCTGGAAGGCGATCGAGTCGATCAGGCTGGTGATTTCCTTGATTTTGTCCGACGCCTGCTGAATGCCGCTCATCGACACTTTGGTTTCGCGCATGACGTTATTGGCGTCTTCCAGCATATTGTTCTGAACTTGCGCAATACGCTGGGCGTTCTGGGTGTTTTCCAGATTGCTGCGGATTTGCGCGGTGGTCTGCTCCATCGCCGCGGAGGTCTGTTCCAGCGCGGCGGCCTGTTCCTGCGTACGCTGGTTCAGGTTCTGCGTGCCTTCGACCACGGTGTGCACGCCGTCGCGCATCTGGTAGGCCACGTCGGTGACTTGCATGAGCGTCCCTGACAGGCGGCTGATGCTTTCGTTAATGGCCTGCTTGGCTTGGTCGAGAGTATATTCGTAAGAACGTGCTATAGGTTGGGTAAAGTCGCCTTCGGCCATGCGGCGCGCGGCGCTGACGACATCGTTGAAGCCGGATTGCAGCACTTCCAGTGAGTCGTTGATATTGCTCTGCAGACGACGGATGTCGCCTTCGGAGAAGTTGGCGATGCGTTCATCCAGTTTACCGCGCGCGGCAAACGCCATGATGTCGTTGATTTCGTTGAAAACGCTATTGAGAGTGCGGGTAGCGCTGTTGCAGTCGTCAATGACGCGCGCGTATTCCCCTTTCAGGGTGTTTTCACGCTGTTGATCGAAGCGCCCGTTACGCAAGTCGCTCATGACATCGCCGATGGTCTGGAAGGTGCTCTTCAGGCTCTCGGTGGCGGTATTGATGCGGTTTTGCAGTAGCGCGAAATCACTTTCAAACGGGAAGTCGATATGGTGATCGAGGCGTCCGGCCACGATTTCCGTCATGGCGGTATTCACTTCCGAAATCACCACTTGCGACATCATCGCCTGGCGGTTATAGGCCTGGGCCATCTGGTGGATTTCGTCGTTGCCGTAGATGTGGATGCGCGCAAACAGGTCACTTTGCTCCACGGCGGTTTCCATGGTCTGCTGCGTGCGGCGGATCGGTCTGATAACCAGCAACCACTGCAGAATCGCGAACAGGGCGAGCATCGACAGAATGCTGATCAGAATTTCCAGGAAGGCGTTTTCGGCCACCTTGAACTGTTTGGCAACGATGCCGTTAAACTGCTCGACCGGTTCGCTGATAATGTGATATCCCATGAGCTTTTCAGCGGCGTCGTAAACCGGTTGTGCATAGTGGAAATAGTCCGAAGTAATCAGGTAGCCCTGTTTGAATAGCGTGTTCAAATCCAGGTTGCGCAAGGCTTCGATTTGCGTACCGGAGTTTTCCATGGAGAAATGCTTGTCGTTGCCGACCACCCATTTTTTGTCGTTGGAAACGGGGATGTTATTGGCGTTCTGGGCGCGGTATTTATCGCCGGCCAAGGCATAATCGACCGAGATCGCCATCAAATAGAGTTGCTTGTGTCTGGCAAAATCGCGCTTGACCGACCCCACGCCCTGGATGAATTCGGCAACCCCTTCAAAGCGTCCGTTTTCGAAAATCGGCACAACCGATTTGATATTGAAACCGACCGAACTGACGGCGTTGACGATCATCGGTTTTTGTTCCTGCATCATTTGTTTTATGTAGGCGCGAGCGGACAGGTCATCAACGACCTGTTTCTCGAGTGGTACCCACGATTTGAAATAGGATTCGCCCTTTTCATTGATGAAATGCAGTTTGATGTTTTGCAGATCGGACAAGGCGCGGTAATGGTCACCGATGCCGCTGAGGTTTTCGCTCAACGCGGCCTGGTCTTCGGTGGCGGCGAAATGACGGATGGTTGCGGGGAAGGTTAATCCGAGTGCGTTGGTCAGACCGATTTCCGCCTTTTTGGTTAAGAGTTTGTCCAGATTGCTTCCGAGGAATTTGGTATGGTTAAGGGCGGCGTTCTGTTCAATGCTGCGTTTCTCGTTCTGCTCTTGCAGGTACGCCGCGCTCAAAATCACCGCTGAAATCAGGATCAGGGCACCGAATATTTTCTGTCCCAAACTGGCCTTGTGCAGGCCGAACAGCGAATAGAGGCGGTGCTGGGCCTTGCTGACCCATTCACCGTTGTAATAGGTCATTTTTCCTTGGTTGATTTTGGCGTAGAGTGCACGCGCCTGTTCAATCCGCTTGGGGTCTTCAATCACACGCTTAACCGAGGTATAACCCTGGTATTCACCCTCCTTGAAGATGGGTTGAATCGTCATGTCGACCCAGAAACTGTCGCCGTTTTTCTTTTTTTCGTGGATCACGAAGCTGAGTGTGCGGTTATTGAGGCACTCGGTGCGAATGACATCCTGAATCATTTGCGGAACGTCATCGGCACGCAGCATGGCGGTGGGCTGGTTTTGGATTTCATCCAGACGGTAACCCAGCCAGAGCTGATAGTCTTCGTTGATATAGGTGATGCGGGCTTCGCTGTTGACGTTGGTGATAAAGCGTAGATGGTTGTTTGATGACATAATGACTTTCGCGGATTAATGTGGCATTGCAGTTGTACGGTTGTGTAACTTTTGTATTGTATTTCAATTCGTTCGCCAAATGCCAATATAATCTACATTGGTGTCGGCGTGTATAAAATGATTTTTGACAAAAGCGTGGAAAAACTTGACGGCAATCAAGCGGCCAGGTGAATGCGAAAGAGAGGGGGCCGGCGTTTATTGACGCTTTTTGCGGATTAGACGCACCACCAGCAAGCCGATCGCCAGACCGATCAACCCCGCCAATACATAGAGTTCAATCTGTTTGACTTCGTTGATGAGTGCCGCCAGAGTTTGCCCGATCAGATAGCCGAGCCAGCCGAAGCTGATAGCCCAGATAGCCGCGCCAAGCAGGTTCAGCATAAAGAAGCGCCCAGGCGGGTAGCCGCTGGCACCGATAACAAACGGGGTGACGGTGCGCAAGCCGTAAAGAAAACGCGAACTGATGACCAGCCAGTTCTGGTGACGCTGGAGTTGTACAAACACCTTGTCTGCACGCGCTTTCCATTTGGGATTGTTTTCAACGAAGCGACGGCCTTTGCGACGCCCCAGATAGAAAAACAGCTGATCGCCCGCCAGGCTGCCGACAAAGGCGGTCAGAATGACCCAATGCAATTCCAGATAGTCCTGATGCGCCAAAAAGCCGCCAATCAGCAGAATAATTTCGCCTTCAAAGAAGGTGCCGATCAGAATCGTCCAATAACCGTACTGGCTGATAATCTGTTCCAGATCCAAGTCAAACAGCATGGGTTTATGCCGCCAGAGTAGGGAAGAGGCCTTTGAGGCCGTTGGCGATGAATTCGATGGCAATCGCGGCCAGCAGTAGTCCCATAATGCGGGTGACGATGGTCATGCCCATGACGCTGAGGTGACGTGAAATCCACGGCGTGAGCTGAAACACCATCCATAATAGAGCGGCAATGATCAGAATGTCGCCTGCCAGAATGGAGTAGTGCATGACGCTGCTGCCGCGATGCGCTTCGATAATCACGGTACTGATGGCGCCGGGGCCGGCCAGCAGTGGAATCGCCAAGGGCACCACGGCGATGGAGTCGCGGTCATCTGCTTTGTAGCTCTCTTTGGCGGCTTTGGGTTCGCTTTTGGCGTGCATCATGCCAATCGCCATCAGCAGGATCAGAATGCCGCCGCCGACACGGAAGGAGTTGATGGAGATACCGAAAAACTCCAGTAATATCTCGCCGAACAGCAGCGAAATCAGCAAAATACTGGCCACGGCGATCACGCTCATATTGATGATCCGGCGGCGCTCCTGCGGATAGAGATCGGCTGTGAGGGCGAGAAAGACCGGAATCACGCCAATGGGGTTAACGATGGCGATTAAACCGATCAGGAATTTGGTGTATTCGGTATAGTCCAGCATGACGGTGACGCGCCTTGATTTTATGCAGATGGGTGGCCTGTTAGTTTACTGGCAAACCGCCCTGTAAACCAGTGCGGCGCCCGCGCATAAATGCTGGATAGGTTTATACGCCTATGGGTGTCAGGTAACGCTGTTTTTTCTTGGCCTGGATTTTATTCAGCTCCACCAGAATCAGGCTGTCGATACAGTCGCCGAAATTCGGATCGATGCTGAAATCGATAAAGCGGCAGCCTTTGTCGTCACACAGTTCTGCATACTGCTTGAACAGGGTGGGAACCTTAACGCCTTCTAAATCGAGCAGCGCATTGAGTTTCTTGAAGCTGGTTTTATAGTCGTCGTTGAACAGCGTTTGGGCGATCTGCTGATTGGCTTCGCTCAAAGCGACCGGCCGTTTTGCGCAGGCCAGGTCCTGATGCGAGCCGAACTGCTGTTGATAGAAGCCCACAATCAACTCCTTGGCGTTTTGCGGATAGGCGTCGCTCAAGGAGACCGGGCCGAACAGGTATTGGATGTTAGGATGCTGCGCCACATAGGCGCCGATGCCGTACCACAGATAATCGAGACTGCGCATGCCCCAGTATCGCGGTTGCACGAAGCTGCGGCCCAGTTCGATGGCGTGAGGCAGATAGGGTTCAATCTCCGTTTTCAGGTCAAACAAGGTGCCGGTATACAAACCGGGCAAACCGCGCTTTTCGACAATGGCGCCGCATTCACCGATGCGGTAGGCGCCGACAATTTCCAGGTCCTCTTCGTCCCATAACACCAGATGGCGGTAGTAACTGTCATAGACATCGAGATCCAAGGCGTGTCCGGTGCCCTCTTCGACCGAACGGAAGGTCATTTCGCGCAGCCGGCCGATCTCATGCATCACCGGGGAATCGGGTTCAAAATCGTACAGATAGATTTTTTTGCCGTCCTGTGTCTGCCCTAATAGTTGGCTGGCTTTAAGGGCTTTTTTCAGCGCCTTGCGGTCAACCGGATGGGCCACGGTCTCCAGCGTTTCAAACAGCGCCGGCTTGCCTTTTTTGGCGGCCTTGGCCTCCTTGTCGAGCTGGTAGAGATGCTTGCGGAAGCGGTTGGCCAGGGTTTTGGCGGGCAGGTCCAGCTTGGCAACCGCTTTCCAGGCAATCGCTTTGCCGATATGGAACTGAATTTCCTGATGCTCCTTATTGAACATCTCCTGCACCAGCATCAAGGTTCCTAACGGCTTGTAAAGCGCGGACAGACTGTAGAACAGCGCCGAATTGCGGGCGTCCACGTAAATCGGCACAATCGGCGCTTTGGTCTTTTCGGCGAGCTTGAGGAAGCCGCCCTTCCATTTGCCGTCGCGTACGCCGTTGGGACGGATACGGGAAACCTCGCCCGAAGGGAAAATAATCACCGCCTCGTCGTTTTCCAATGCCCCGATCATCGCCTTGAACTGGGTTTTGTGGCTGTTCTTGCCGGTGATATTGTCCACGCCCAGAAAGAGGGACTGCAACGGTTCGATATGGTTGAGCAGGTCGCTGGCGACAATGCGCACGTCGGAGCGCACGCTACGCACCATTTTTAACAGTGCCAGGCCGTCCAGCGAGCCGATGGGGTGGTTGGCGACAATAATCACCCGCCCTTCGGCGGGAATGCGTTGCAGTGCACGTGAGCTGACGTTGTAGCTGAAATTGAAGTGGTTGAGCACGGCATCCAAAAAGGCAAAGCCGCGCAGGTGCTGGTGACTGAGGATAAACTGATTAATTTCCTCTTCGTGGCTGAGCGCCTTGATCAGTTTGACAAGCCATTTGCTCCCGGGTTTGCGGGTCAGTTCGGGGAATTTGTCGTTCAGCGCTTTTTCCAGATTCAGCATGTTGTTTTTTTACCTGTGTTGTATCGGGTTTGCTTCATAATCGATTATCAAGCGGCTGTTTGACGCCGGGATGACAGCGACGTGATGTTTTTTTTACAGCCGGCCTCCTCTACAATGGGAGCCTTCGGGATGCTCAAAAGCGGAGAGACGGTGTGATGCGTAACATATTGCGATGGGTGTTGGTTTTAGGGTGCTGGTTACCGTGGATGGCGCAGGCTCAAACGCAGGTTTTGAGCCTTGCGGATGCGGATTTGAACATTGAAGTTGTTGCTGCCGAGCGGCCGCTGGAAGCCCGTCTGCTCTGGTTGCCGTCCGAATACGGCGTGCTGCCGCAGGAACGGAAAGTTGCGCAAACGCTGGCAAAAAACGGCATTGAGAGCTGGTTTAGCGATCTGTATGAACCGCTATTTCTAGCGCCGGCACCCAGTGCGGTTGATCAGGTGCCGACGGCTTGGGTGCAGGCGTTGATTAAAGCGGCGCGAAAGGATGGCAAGCCGCTGTGGATTGTAGCCGCCAACAAGGC
>JACXUQ010000410.1 GCA_014763835.1 Thiotrichales bacterium | reverse complement strand
ACATTAAGGCCAAGTGGAGTGAATGAATTTGCCTAACAAGTACATGTTGGCGGACTGGTTTTCCGCTGCGCTCCAAACCAGCCGCAAATGTAGGCGTTAGCCCCTGCAATTTTTCTCAAGGAGTCAGTGAAATATGAAAGAGCAAATAGCTTGCAAGCCAGCATTATTCGCACTTGCGATCATTTCGTGGACTGGTGTACTGCTCCAGTACTACCTCTCTATCACTTTGGCTGTCGCCAACGGCAAAAGTGTAGGTGAGGGGATTATTATCTTCTTAGGCTACTTCACTGTGCTGACCAATTTGTTTGTCGCATTGACCGCCTCATTGCCCATCATCGCTGGCTCCAGTCGGCTCGGACACTGGTTTGCAAGGCCCATGATTTTTGGTAGTGCGACCACATCAATTCTTCTCGTTGGTATTGCATACCACTTTCTATTGCGTAATATCTGGCAGCCACAAGGGCTACAGTTGCTAGCGGACATTGTGCTGCATTACGTGGTGCCAATCCTGACTTTTGCATACTGGCTCGTCTTTCCGCCCAATTCCAAGATCTCGGTTTTTGCACCACTGATCTGGTGTCTTTATCCTATAGGCTATATCGTCTATGCATTTGCCCGCGGAGAACTGTTGGGCTCTTATCCTTACTACTTCATAGATGTCACGAGCTTGGGATATGACAAAGCAGTATCTAATTCATTCGGGCTACTGGCCGCATTCATTGTTCTTGGTGTCACTGTGCGTACCGTGGCAACGCTTCGTAATCACTTCCGCACTCTGGAAAACACTACCAAGGGCTAACAATTCATTCAAGCCGACGCCGCTTCGCAGCGCGGCTTATTTCTAGCGTTAAATCAACAAAGGTCAAAAGTGGCAGTAATTAATATACCTCAGAACTTATCTTTACGAAATGCTATCAATTTCTGTAACAAGTTATGGTCTTTAGAAGACGATGAGAGTTATGAATTTGACTTTGCTAGACTTGGATTAGTCGAACCATTCACGATGGCATATGTTGCTAATGAGCTCAAAAGATTCTCATTATCAAAGCCTGGCACTTGTAGTGCCATGAATTTTGAAAACCATTCTTATGCTGCTCACATGGGATTTTTCCGTGCCTTTGGGTTAGAGCATGGAAAGGAACCAGGTGAAGCTACAGGTAGTAGTACTTATATTCCATTAACGATATTAAAGGTATCTGATATCAAAAATGAAGCTGCTAGGTTTGGTGAACACATTGGTGATGTACTTGAAGAAAAATCAAAACGAATCGCAACGATTTTAACAAGACAACAATCTGGGGATTTAGTTGACACATTAACCTTTTCAATCCGCGAAATCATGCGTAATGTTGTTGAACATTCAAATTCTGATGTGGAATGACCCCACTACAGTAGACACAAAGTTATTCGGCTAATTGGATACAATGACAGGGATGTCATATAGGCAATTAGCAAAGGATAACCATGCCA
>JACXUQ010000409.1 GCA_014763835.1 Thiotrichales bacterium | reverse complement strand
GCGGCCGATCCTGATCAAACCATCTTCGCCAGCGTCACGACAACGGACACAGCGGGTAACAGCGCGACGGCGACAGACACCGAAGGCTACGGTGTCGATACCGAAATCAGCGCCGGAATTACCATCGATTCCATTACCGGTGATGATTTGCTAGGAGGGGTTGAGATCAACCAAACATTTACACCTGTAACAGGGACGGTCAGCGGTGATGTCGAAGCGGGTGATGTTGTGACCTTAACGGTTAACGGCAATACCTATAATGGGGATGTCACCGATAGCGGATCCGGACTGGTTTACAGCATCAGTGTTTTCACAAGTGATTTGGTCGCAGACAACAGCATTACTGCGAGCGTCACTGCCACCGATGCAGCGGGCAACAGCGCATCCGCCACAGCGGAACGCAGCGTTACGGTGTTCGACGACAGTCCTGATGTGGAAAATATCACGCTGCATACCGATAATTTGGCGGGCGATATTGTAGGTGGCATCATGCCCATCACCTTATCTGCTGATGGCGGTAATACGCTAACATGGAGCCTGTCGAATGTGCCGAAAATGTATTCTGGCGGCGAGGAGGTCGTGGTCTATGAAGAGAACGGTGTGGTCTATGGTAAAACCGCGTTGAGTAATGAACCGGTGTTTGAATTGAGCGTGAATCTTAACGAAGGAACAACCGATTCCCCGACTTTCACCTTTACGCAACACGCTGACATTATTGGCGGTCAAATCATCGATGTTTCTGAAGGGGTGGATATCTCCGGCGGGAACACGACTGAGGGTTATGGTTTTGCTTTGCTGGATGATGAGGGAAATCTCATGGCTACGGCAATTGCCACGGCCTCGTCGGGTGGTGTCGATAAGGCGGTCAACTCCAATGCTAATATTATGGGGGTACATAATACATTCATTGATAGCGGCGAAACCTTGACTATCGATTTCACTCGCGACACGGGCAGTTTCACTAACGGCCACGGAAGCAGTGCTGTTACCTACGATTATATGGCATCGGGTGTGCAGGCAATGGATGTCTCTTTGGATGCTCTAAGTTCAGGAGAAACAGCGACCTATACCGTTTATGGCAAAGATGCGGATGGTAATGTTGTGTCCGATTCCTTTACGGTGGATTCGACTGACCCGCAAAACTTTATCATTTCTGCTGCGGATGTTGACGACGCTGTGTATATTGACCGTGTGGAATTTTCTGCCGGTGAGGACAGTAACTATCAGCTGGCATTCAACACCATTACCACGGTTGATGTGAATGAAAATGTGTCCATGGATCTGGGTTATACGGTTGAAGATGCTGATGGTGACTTTGACAGTGCGGTTGTGACTATCAATGTGACCGGCGAAGATCAAGACGGTGCATTAAGCTATATCGGTACAGATGATGAACTCGATGTATATGATATGGGCGAGCCCGGCACCGAGGTCAATATCAGCAACTATGACATTACCGAAGATGTCATA
>JACXUQ010000408.1 GCA_014763835.1 Thiotrichales bacterium | reverse complement strand
AAAATGGGCTTTTAAGGGCGTATTTTGATGCGCACGCCATCCTCCACGGCATCACTCGGATGGTTAATGATGATTTGCTTTTCGGACAGGCCGGTCAGCACCTGTGCAGTGAGGCCATTGCGTTGCCCGAGTGTGACCATCTGACGTTTGGCGAGGCCGTCTTCAATGGTAAACACGGCCCAGCCGTTTTCATAGCGGAACAGCGCGCTCGAAGGAATTTGCAGCACCTTGTCTTCATGCCAGAGAATAAACTTGGCTTCCACGCGGTAACCGTCGCCCAGACGCTGCCATTTTTCGGCGGGGGAGACAAAGTCGGAGATCACCAGCACGCGCTGTTCTTCAACGCCAAGTGCGGAGACTTTGGTGAAGCCGACCGGTTCGATTCTTCTGACACGGCCTTCCAGCGGTTCATCACCGCCCCAACGGTCAAACAGCACTTTCATACCGGGTTTGATTTTAACGGCATCCGGCGAGAGCACGTCCACTTCCACTTCCAGGGCACTCGGGTCGCCCACTTCGAGTAAGGACTCACCGATGGTGACGGGGCCTTCGCATTCGCGCGCCACCTTGAGGATTTTGCCGTCAATCGGTGAGGTGATGGGCACGCGTTCCAAGGAGAGGGCCTCGGCTTGTTTGCTATCGGCACCGGAATAGGTCAAAGCGGTTTGCGCGGCTTGCAGTTCGTATTGCGCAACCTTAACGGCAAAGTCGGCAGAACGTTTGGAGGCGGCAGCGGTCAGTGCAGCGGTTTTTGCTTGGTCAAACGCTTCCTGTGATACCAGACCTTTTTCGATCAAAGGGCGGTAACGGTGGTATTTGTCTTCAGCGAGCTGGGCGGAGGCGCCAGCCGCACGGGCCTGCTCCTTGGCCGCCAGCAAAGCGGCACTGGCGGCTTGCACTTGGGCTTCGGCCTGCGCGCGGCTGCGGGCGTCGAGCACCGGAGATTCCAACGGGGTGATGCCGAGCAGTTCATGCCCGCGGAAGACGCTGTCGCCCACCTTCAGATGCATGCGGCAGGTCATGCCGTTAATCGGAGCGGAGATGACATAACGGTCGATGACGCGGGTGCGGCCTTCCTCTTCAATGGTGACGGTCAGCGGTGCGCGTTTGACGATGGTGCTTTCTACCATGACAGGCTGCGGCCAGAATCCCCAAATGAGCAGGCTGGCTATGAGCAGGCTGGCGATAAGGATCCCAGGATGGTTGCGCACGGGATTTTGCATGGTTACTCCTTGGTCTTTAATACCGCTACCATATCAAGCTGCGTTAAATTTCGCCAGATGAGAATGGCGGACAGCAGGCTGGAGACGATGACAACACTGGCGGCAAAGGCATAGACATCGGGTTCCAATACCAGCGGAATGCGGTAGAGGTCGCTTTCGAATTTCAGGGCGAGATAGGCGCACAAGCCTATGCCGAAGAGGAAGCCCAGCGGGATGGCAGCCAGTGTCAGCAGGCCGAGTTCGCCAAGCAGAATGTA
>JACXUQ010000002.1 GCA_014763835.1 Thiotrichales bacterium | reverse complement strand
CTGCCGTTCTGGAATTCATCCCACACGAATTTACCCAAACCAGGGTTTTGCGCCAGCATCTCTGCGGCAATCAATACCATCCAGGCAATCCCCAAAGAGATACGCAGGCCGGTAAACATCATCGGAATCGAGCATGGCAGCACGATTTTGCGGACATGGGTCCACCAGCTCAATTGCAATACCTGGCTGACGTTTTTAAGGTCCTGCGTCACCGTTGCCACACCGGCCGCAGTGTTGATAATGGTTGGCCACAGACAGCACAACAGCACGGTAAACATCGAGTTGAGGAACGCCTTGTCAAACATGGGGTCGTCCGAAACGTACACGGCAGAAACCACCATCGTCACCAAGGGCAGCCACGCCAAGGGCGACACCGGTTTGAAAATCTGAATGAGAGGATTCATGGCCGCATAAGCGCTTGAGCTCAAGCCAACGACAATCCCGATGGGAATGGCAATCAACGAGGCCAGAATAAAGCCGCTCATCACCGTCACCAGACTGCGTCCAATCTGATCAAAGAACGTCGGTGGACCGACATAATCACGCACCTGCACGGGTGCCTCCGGATCCTGCTCCAGACGCTTGGCATTGCGTTCCGCCTGTCTTTCATAAAAAGCCTGCTCTTTGAGTGCAGCGGCGGCGGCCTCATCCTGCAACGAGAGGAATTGTTGATAGGTCTGCACCGGCCCTGGGAATTGCCCCAAGGAGGTCTGAACATGCGTTGACACACCTTGCCAGATCAGCAAAAAAACCAAAATGCCTGCCAACGGCAATCCGATGCCTTTGACCATTTTGTTCATTTGTCCTTTGCGATCTTCACCGATAATGAATTTGTACACTGGCTCGATCAAAGACCATTTAAGAGGGTTCATACGTATTCACCTTTGAATCTGTTACCTTCGGTACGGCTGTTCAAGCCAGCCGGACAACTCGCGGTCTACCCGGCCTGTTCAGTTCCGTACCGAAGGTTAATTGGGTTTAATTATGGTTGCTCGGTTCCTTTCAGGCCGATCTGCAAACTGTCGATATAGGCATTAGGCTGCTTGGCATCAAACGGAATGTGATCCATAAAGTCGTTACGCACACCGCGGTAGCCATCTGTGGTGAAAACCACCGGATCAAAATCGGACTGCTTCATCTGCCCTTCGGCAATCAGCGACTCCACGGCTTTTTTGTAGACATCCGGACGGTATACTTTCTGCGCCATCTCCTGATACCATCCGTCCGGCTTGAACTCCGCAATCTGACCCCAGCGACGCATTTGGGTGAGGTACCAGATTGCATCCGAATAGTAAGGATAGGTGGCGTTATAGCGGAAGAACACGTTGAAATCGGGTTCTGAACGTTTATCCCCTTTCTCGTACTCAAACGTCCCGGTCATCGAGTTGGCAATGACCTTGTAATCCGCACCGACGTAGTTCGGCTGGGACAACACCTTCACCGCTTCGGGACGGTTTTTGTTATTCTGCTCATCCAACCAGTAGGCCGCGCGGATCATCGCCTTGACGATGCGAATGGTCGTGTTCGGATATTTCTCGTAGAAATCCTCTCTCAAGCCAAACACCTTTTCGGGATTGTTAGTCTGGATAGAGTTGTCCGAAATCACCGGCACGCCGATCCCCTTGAATACCGCCTGCTGGTTCCAAGGTTCGCCCACACAATAGCCTTCGATGGTGCCGGCTTCCATGGTGGCCGGCATTTGTGGCGGTGGCGTTACGGACAGTAAAACGTCTGCACCAATCGTACCTGACGTATCCCCCTTTTGCGGCGCGTATAGCCCTGGATTCAACCCGCCCGCAGCCAACCAGTATCGGAGCTCGTAGTTATGGGTCGAAACCGGGAACACCATGCCCATCTTGAAAGGCTTGCCCTGATCCCTGTAGGATTTCACAACCGGCTTCAAGGCACTGGCACTGATCGGATGAACCGGCTTGCCACCATCCATTGGAACGTGCGCTTTCATTTCCTCCCAGGTTTTATTGGATACGGTGATGGCATTACCATTCAGGTCCATGGAAATCGGCGTGATGATGTTCGCTTTGGTGCCGTAGCCGATAGTCGCGGCAATCGGCTGGCCTGCCAGCATATGGGCACCATCCAGCTCCCCGTCAATGACACGGTCCAACAGCACTTTCCAGTTGGCTTGCGCTTCAAGCTTGACGTAAAGTCCTTCGTCCTCAAAATAACCTTTCTCAACCGCGATGGCCAATGGCGCCATGTCCGTCAATTTGATAAAACCGAATTTCAACTCTTCTTTTTCCGGGTAGCCCAGTTTATCTGCCGCGTAAACGGTAGAAGCCGTTGAAAGACCCATAGACATAACCGCCGTAACGGCTAGCGCCGTCTTTTTCAAAAATGCTCTTCGCTTTAAAGTTTTAGCACCCATTTCGATTTCCTTTTCCATGCTCGTTTTGCTTATCCATTATGTCTTCCGAATCAGACTTCTTTGCCCGTGAAACAGCGCTTGAAAAACGCCCAATAAAAATCGAAGCAAAAAAAAACGCCCACAAGAACCGGTGCCAATTCAGCACCAAGTCTTGTGAGCGTCTCTACTCCAAATCAATATTTGCTTTTTATTTAGAAAACCATGTGCCTAAAAATAAATATTATTTAAATTCATTAGGTTAAATAAAAACAGCCTATTCAAAAACCTTTTCACCTTCCAATAAAAGCACCAATAACATTAGTTAACGCACCAAAATAAAACAATCCTCACCAACCTCTACCCCTTCCAAAAGCCAGGGTTCGGAATGAACGCCTTCTTCCTTACCATTCACTGACGGCAGCTTAACCCCATGCTTTTCGAGCACCGAACGATACACATCCGTTAAATAGACGGCTTTCGCCAATTCAGCCACGTCGATTTCTTCTGAAATTTGATGCCAACGCTTCATTTGCGACAAAATCCATTCCGCATGGGATTGCCAGGGAAAATTAGCCAGATACTTAAATGGCAACGAAAAATTAGGCACCCTGCGACAGGTGGAGCAACCGGGATTGCATACTTCGCCATTCAATGCATTACGAATCGACTCGATAGGCGCGCCAATATATTGCGGAGACGCCAGGTAGGCTGTGAGCGCGTCCCTATTCTCAGGACGGTCAATCCACTCGCTCGCCCGGTACAATGCCAGAACCAGTTTTTCATGTATCTCCTGATATTGCTCGGCCCAGTCTTTGCGGACACCCAACACCTTTTCCGGCGCATTGTTCCAGATCTCATACCCCGTAATCAGCGTCACCCCCACCTTCTGCTTCACCGCATGTGTATTCCACGGCTCACCAACACAATAAGCATCAATCAAGCCCTCTTCCAACGCTTTCACCATGCTTGGCGGAGAAACGACCGTGATGTGGACTTCCCGTTCGACGTCGATTCCCGCTTCAGCAAGCCAATAGCGCAAGAGATATTGGTGCATGGAGAAGGGAAAAACCACCGCAAACCGAAGCTTGGGTGCCCCGGATTGCTGCCTGGCCCTAATCACTTTTTTGATAACGGAAGCGCTTTTTTCAGGCTTCAAAACCAGTTGTGATTCATACCGACTCATCTCTTCATACAATGCATTCGAGACACTGATCGCATTACCATTCAACCCAAAAGAGTAAGCCGTCACCAAAGGACGTTTGACGCTACCCAACCCCAAGGTCGTGGACATCAACATGGGCGCCAACATATGCGCCGCGTGGTATTCTCCAAACACCAATTTATCACGGATATTGGACCAGGAAACCTCGCGGCACAACGCCACATCCAACCCCTGCTCCTCAAAAAAACCCTGCTCCTTCG
Organism: Thiotrichales bacterium; assembly: GCA_014763835.1. Taxonomy (GTDB): domain Bacteria; phylum Pseudomonadota; class Gammaproteobacteria; order Thiomicrospirales; family Thiomicrospiraceae; genus Thiomicrorhabdus. The sequence goes on along the minus strand of JACXUQ010000002.1, from coordinate 20,888 downwards.
CAACAATTAAAGGAGCGCTATCGTTTAACGGTATAAATCCAATTTTAATCTGATCCATTGCGTCTTTCACCCTTACTCAAGCACACTGATAATCGTTTCGGCCACTTCATAAAGCTTCTGATTACTATCCATGGAACGCTTACGAATCGCTTCATAGGCCTCTTGCTCAGTTACGCCCTTCTGTTGCATCAATAGACGCTTGGCTTTCTCCACCAGCCTACTCTGCTCCAACTCTGATTTTGTTTTCTTCAACTCATCACGCAATGCCTGATACTCGCGAAATCGGGCAATCGCCACACTCATGATCGGCTTCACCCGCTGCATGTCGACCCCCCTCACGATATAACCGCTCACCCCCGAACGAATGGCCTCCTGAATAACCCTCTCATTGTCTTCGTCAGCAAACATAATGACCGGCAAGGGATTATGCTCATTCAGCAAATACATGCTTTCCAGAATATCCCGGTCAGGAGACTCGGTATCCACCACAATCATGTCCGGCATAAATCTCGCCACATTCGACAGCAATCCCGGACCGGGTTCAACACGCGCAATCACTTCATATCCGTGATCAGTCAATGCCTGAGCCAGCAAAGCTGAACGCCCCATGTCTTTATCCACCAGCATGACCCTAATCAGGCCATAGCCACTCATTGCGTTAGTCATGATTCAGAATTACACCGATTATTTAGATACACACCAAAGTTAGCTTTTCCAACGCTACAGTAATTACTCATAAAATTGCATTTGGTTAAAGAAAGCGTCAAGATCAACATTAAGAAAAAAACAAACCAAAAACACAATACCCATTACAAAACAACCAATTAAAACATCGGCCATAATCAACCGTTAAATAGATATGATCTTTTACAACCCACGATGATTACTTATGGTGCAATCTCCCATCAATAAAATTTAAAACTAAGTGAATCGCCGCAAATTCAGCATACATTTCTTACACATTGTTGGGACTACTGAGTCTAGCCACAGCTCATAGCACTCTACCTTTTCACATCAGCATTATTCCATCCCAGATAATCCTTGATTCTGGAAATCATTGGTAGATGCAAATCAGTTGCTGGAGCAGAAAAAATAGAACTTGAGCAAGAGGCGCAGTCAATCGGCTCTGCAGTATCTCAATAAGAAACAACCATTGATGATTTTGAGAAGGCGTTTAAGGAAGCAGTCCTGCCATCAGCCGACTATAAGCAAGAAATGCCGATATCCAGAGAATGGCTGCCGCAACTGATTGGAGGAGAGATAGTGATTTGGGAAATAAAAAAGGCCTCAGAATATGAGGCCTCTCTTGATATTGACCCGACGATTTTACTTAAAAACCAATCGTGTCAAGAAATTTTGGTAGCGGGGGCAGGATTTGAACCTACGACCTTCGGGTTATGAGCCCGACGAGCTACCAAGCTGCTCCACCCCGCGATATTGTGACATCGAAGCGTTGTGCGTTTCGATGTGGCGTATTATAGGGGGTCTGAGAAAATTTACAACCCTAATTGGGAAATAAATTAGAAAATGCTTAAGTTTTTTTGGTTTGAATAAATTTCTTAAGATTATAACGATAAATAAAGCCGGGAAATGCGAAGATAGCAAACATAAAGAAGGTCACGGCATAAAACTCCCAACCTTGGGATTCGACGTGTCCCATACTTTTGTTTTCTAACAAATACGCCAAGATACCGGTCAGAATAAAATACAGCAGCCATTCCAAAAAGTTAACCAGAAACGATTTAGTTTTGACCTGAATGAACATAAAAATACGGTTTGCAAATATCCATGGCACATTGGCCAAAATAATCGCAGTAACAAGCAATAGCCAAACTGATTGATCTAGCGTCATGGTTTTTTCCTCTTTATTTACAAAAAAAGCCCGATAAACGGGCTTCTTACATTATCAGCGGTTATTTCAAACCAATACTCTGATAACAAAGTTCGATCAACGAAGACGGCATCAAACCAAGTACCAGTAAGGCGATGGAAACGAAACTGACCGCCCAGTTCAACTCACCACTGACAGGCGCGATGGGGCCTGTTTCATCTGCTTTGTCAAAATACATGGCTTTGACAACACGCAAGTAATAGAACGCACTGATAACGGCTGTGATTACCGCCACAACTGCGATCCAAATAAAGCCAGCTTTAACAACTTCTTCAATGACAATAACCTTGGCAAAGAATCCGATGAACGGAGGGATGCCAGCCATTGAGAACATCACAATCAGCATCATAAACGCCAACCACGGATTGCGGTTGTTCAAGCCTTTGAAATCGGCAATCTTGTCAAATTCGTTACCAGTGCGTGATAGTGCAATAATCATACCGAAACCGGCAACGGCGGTGATGGCATAGACGATGATATAAAACATCGCGCCGGCGTAACCGTCAGGATTGGCCGCCAATACACCCAGCAACAAGAAACCGGCATGACCGATACCCGAGTAGGCCAACATACGTTTTAAATTTTCCTGGACGATTGCTACAATCGCACCGACCACCATCGACAGTACAGACAGGATAATGATCAATGTCTGCCAATCTGAGACCAAACCTGGCATCCCTTCTGCCAACAGACGATAGATGATCGCAAACGCAGCAATCTTGGGAGCCGTACCCAAGTAAAGCGTTACAGCGGTCGGGGAACCGTGATAGACGTCAGGTGCCCACATGTGGAACGGCACAGCTCCCAATTTGAACGCCAAACCAATGACAATAAAGACAACGCCGAAGGACAATACCACCGCATCAGCCTTACCAGCTTCAATGATCTTGGCAATTTCTGGGAAGGTAATGGAACCGGTTGCACCATACAGCATGGAGAAACCGTACAACAGAATGCCCGTAGCCAACGCACCTAGAACAAAATACTTCATGGCCGATTCAATGGCATCCGAAGCATCGCGACGCAGCGCGATCATCGCATACATGGCCAATGACATGATTTCCAAGCCTAAATACAGCGTAATGAAGTTATGGGCAGAAACCATAACGAACATACCCAAAACGCCGAACAGACCGAGTACAAAATATTCGCCACTAAAGAACTTCTGTTGCAACAGATATTCTTTGGAGAACAAGAAAATGCCTAGCGACACCAAAACGATAAAGAGTTTTAAAATGTCGGCGAAACTATCGCGCACAAAACCACCATCGAAGGTAATCACTTGAGCCGTAGCAAAGCTGGACATAATCAGATAGGCAACCACAATCAAAGTCGCTTGCGTTGCGTAGTAAGTCGCAAATTGATAACGCTTTGACCAGAATGTATCCGCAACCAGAATAAAGGAGGTCAGTGCCAACAGCACCATTTCCGGGATTGCGGGTGCAAAAGCAGGTATTACAAAATTCATACTGTTACTTCACCTATTCCAATTAAAGTTTTGACGTTGTTGCCTGAACCAGCAAATGACCAACAGAAGTGTGCATCACTTCCATTAAAGGCGCTGGGAACACACCTAATGCAACAACTGCAACCGCAAGCGTTGCCATGATGGCGAACTCACGCTTGTTCAAATCTTGTAGTTGTTCAACGTTTTCATTCGTTACAGGGCCAAAGAAGACGCGTTTGACCATCCAAAGCGTATACGCTGCACCAATGATCAAAGTAAGTGCCGCAATCGTACCGAACCAGATATTCGCCTTAAATGCACTCAGAATGACCATAAATTCACCAACGAATCCTGATGTTCCCGGCAAACCAACGTTGGCCATGGCAAACAACACCGCAAACATCACGAACCAAGGCATTTTGTTCACCACACCGCTGTAGGCAGAAATTTCACGGGTATGCATACGGTCGTACAGCACGCCGATCGCCAAGAACATTGCACCGGAAATAAAGCCGTGAGAAATCATCTGCACCATGGCGCCTTCCATACCCAACTGCGCACCTTGCAAAGAGCCGGTTGACGCGAGGATGTCATAGAGCACAAACATACCCAGAGTGACAAAGCCCATATGCGAAATAGACGAATAAGCCACCAATTTCTTCATATCACTCTGCACCAGGGCGACAATACCGATATAGACGATGGCGATCAACGACAACAGAATCACCAGCCAATCCAACTGCATCGACGCATCCGGCGTGATTGGCAAACTGAAACGTACGAATCCGTAACCACCCATTTTCAACATAATGGCCGCAAGTACAACTGAACCTGCTGTAGGCGCCTCAACGTGCGCGTCAGGCAACCACGTGTGGACCGGGAACATCGGAATCTTAACTGCGAAAGCCAATAAGAACGCCAGGAAGATCAACGTCTGCGCGGTCATGCCTAGCTGCATGGTATGCATGTCCAGAATCGAGAAGCTGCCTGATTGATAATACATATACAGGAAGCTCACCAACATGAAGACCGAACCGAAGAACGTATACAGGAAGAACTTCAAGGTCGCATAAACACGACGTGGTCCACCCCACTTACCGATAACGATAAACATTGGAATCAACAGCGCTTCCCAGAATACATAGAACAGGATCGAATCGAGGGCAACAAACACCCCGGTCATCATCCCGCCCATAATCAGGAAAGCGCCCATATACTGCTCAACGCGTTCTTTAATGACATCCCAGGCGGACGCAATAACCAATACCTGCGTAAACGTTGTCAACAATACCAACGGCATTGAAAGACCGTCCACACCTAGGTGGTAGTAGATATTAAATGCTGGAATCCATGAGATTTTCTCTTCAAACTGCATCGCCGCCGTCGTGGTGTCGAAACCAGTCCACAAAGGTAGCGATAAGACAAACGTGGCGAAAGCAACGATCAGCGACAACCACTTGGCAACGGTGTCGTTATTGCGGCCTGCAAACAGCACCAACAAGCCCCCGATAATCGGCAGCCAAATCAGAGTACTTAAGATGGGATAACTGGATAACATGTAGTCTAGTTCCTTAACTTATTATTCTTTTATTTACCAAAGTACCCATACCAGCATTGCCAGTAGGCCAAAAATCATCACAAAGGCATAGTGATACATATAACCGGTTTGTGTTTGACGCAGTGAAACCGCCGCATTGTAAACCGCCATAAACGTATTGGTGACCATGCCGGTATCAATCATCTTCTGATCAACCACACGGGTAAAGTAAGCACCTAGTTTGCGCGTACCATTTACAAAAACAATCTCGTTCAAGCGGTCAAAACCGTAGGCGTTGTCCAGCATATAGTAACCACGTGGACACATTGCCTTCAGCTTCCCAGGCAGATTAGGTTGCTTGATGTACAAGAACCACGCCAGCAACACACCCGACAATGCCAAGAACACCGGCAATGTCATGAAAGAGTGAACAATCATGTCAAACACACCATGGTAGTAGTTGTTGTAAACCGCCATCATCGTATCGTTAGCCGCTGCAACAAAAACCGCGCTGCCGAAATAAGTGCCGTTCAACATAGGCTCGATCATCGGCAAGCCCATCACTACCGCAGGAATCGACAACAGGATCAACGGTACGGTCACGACCCATGGAGACTCTTTCATCTCATGCGTGCGCACATACTCGCTCTCTTCACCGTGGAACACAATAAAGAACATACGGAAGCTATAGAACGCCGTGACAAAAACCCCCGCCATTAACAACACATAGGCAAAGGTCGAACCAAAACGTTCACTCTCGTTCAAGCTCAACAGAATGCTGTCTTTGGAGAAAAATCCTGAGAAGCCCGGGAACCCGATCAGCGCCAGAGAACCGATCAGCATCGCCACATAAGTGATTGGCATATATTTGCGCAGGCCACCCATCTCACGCATATCCTGTTTGTGATGCATCGCGATAATGACCGAACCGGCCGCCAAGAACAACAAGGCCTTAAAGAAAGCGTGCGTCAAAACATGGAACATACCGGCCGCATAGGCTGAAGCACCCAGTGCAGCCGTCATGTAACCCAATTGTGAAAGTGTTGAATAAGCCACCACACGCTTGATATCGTTCTGGATCAAACCCAAAAGTCCCATCATAAATGCCGTCAGCGCACCGGTAATCAGCACTACGCTCAATGCCGTTTCAGACAATTCATAAGCCGGCGACAGACGTGCCACCATGAAAATACCGGCGGTAACCATTGTCGCCGCGTGGATCAGGGCAGAAATCGGGGTCGGACCTTCCATCGACTCAGGTAGCCACACATGCAATGGCATCTGTGCAGATTTACCCATCGCACCGATAAACAGAAGGATCAACATCAAGGTAATCATCGACCATTCCACACCCGGGATGATCTCAATCATCACATCGCGTTGCGTAGTCAACTGTGCAAAGAACTCTTTGTAGTCCACGGTATTGAAATACACGAAAACCATCGCAATACCCAGAATGAAGCCGAAGTCACCGACACGGTTCACCAAAAAGGCTTTGAGGTTAGCCTGAATTGCCGACTCGCGCTTCATATAGAAACCGATCAACAGGTAAGAGACCAAACCGACCGCTTCCCAACCAAAGAACAGTTGCAGGAAGTTGTTGGCCATGACCAGTGACAACATCGAGAAAGTGAACAGCGAAATATAGCTGAAAAAACGCTGGTAGTATGGATTATGGTGGTCGTAATCTTCATCATGATCCATATAACCGATGGTATAGATATGGACCATCAGGGATACGAAGGTTACCACCAACATCATCGTCGCTGACAATTCGTCGATCATGAAACCGATTTCAAAACGGATACCGTCCGAAACCATCCAGGTATAAAGCGCGGCGTTATACGCCTCGTGCCCGTCGATCATGAACAGTTTGAAGACGTAGGCCGACAACAGGGTTGAAATCGCCACACCGATAATGGTGGCAAAATGCGCGCCCTTGCGCCCTACCTGTCGACCGAACAGGCCGGCAATCATGGAGCCGACCAGCGGCGCCAATAGAATTACGCTAAGAATAGTGTGCAACATCAACAATTACCCCTTCAGTGATCCAAGATCATCAACGTTGATGCTCTTACGATTACGGAACACAAGAACAATGATAGCCAGACCGATAGCCGCTTCAGCTGCGGCAACCGTCAGAATAAAAAACACGAAAATCTGTCCTGTCACATCATTCAGATAATGTGAAAAGGCCACCAGATTGGTGTTAACGGCTAACAGGAGCAATTCGATCGACATCAACAAAATGATGATGTTTTTTCGGTTCAGGAAAATACCCGCCATACTGATGGTGAATAGAATCGCGCCAAAGATCAGATAATCCGATAGTGCAATCACTTGCTTTCCTCCCCTTTTGACGCCACTGGTTTTTCCACCACCGCGTCCATCTTGACCAACGTCAAGCGGTCCTTGACAGATGTTTTGTTTTGTTTATTGATATCTTGATAAAGCACTTCTTTCGGCGCACGGCGACGCAACGTCAATGCGATAGCCGCAACGATGCCCACCAACAACAATACCGCCGCCAAGACAAACGCATAAGCATGCGTGGTATACAAAGGCACACCAATCGCCTTGGTATTGCTGTAGTCAGCCGGATGCTGCACAGGATTCCCCGTGACTTCCAGACCGAAGTGCGCAGGCCCCAATACCATATACATCATCGCAAAAGTCGCAATCGCCGCGATCGCGCCGAATGGCAAATATTTGGTAAAGCCCTCTTTCATCTGCGCCAGATTGATGTCCAACATCATGACCACAAACAGGAACAGCACCATTACCGCGCCAACATAGACCAGAATCAGCACCAAGCCCAAAAACTCCGCCTGAGCCATAATCCACACGCCAGCCGTGGAAATAAACGCCAGAACCAGCCACAAAGCAGCTTTAACAGGGTTCTTTACCGTAATCACCATTAATCCGGAGATTACCGCCATGGCACCTAATAAATAGAAAATAAATTGCTCAAATGTCATGGAACTTCTCTTTCATTAACGATATTTCGCATCGGCCGCACGGTCCGCTGCGATCTGTTTCTCGTGCTTATCACCAAAAGCCAGCAGTTTGTCTTTGGTCATAATGTGTGGCCCACGCTCCTGAAATTCATATTCAAAAACACGGGTTTCTACAATCGCATCTACCGGACAGGCTTCTTCACAGAAACCGCAGTAGATACACTTAAACATATCAATATCGTAACGCGTAGTACGGCGTGTACCGTCTTCACGCTCCTCAGAATCAATGGTGATCGCGTTCGCAGGACACACGGCTTCGCACAATTTACAGGCGATACAGCGCTCTTCGCCGTTTTCATAGCGACGCAAAGCATGATGACCACGGAAACGAGGCGACAATGGCGTTTTTTCTTCTGGGTAACGAACCGTAATCTTTTTCTTGAAAAGGTATTTACCGGTCAAAGCCATACCCTTGAAGAGCTCGGTCAGACCCCAGGTCTTAACGTGATGTTGAATAAATTTAACCATGTTAACCTCGAATTAATTAAACCAAGGACCGACTTTGAAGTATTGCATTGCACCCACAACGAATACCCAAACAATGGTCACAGGAATTAATACTTTCCACCCCAGACGCATCAATTGGTCATAACGGTAGCGTGGGAAAGTGGCACGTAGCCAGATGAATACGAACAGCAGGAAACTGACTTTAAATGCCAACCAACCAAAAGCAGGCACCCAGGCAAACACGGTTTCTAAAACAGGAATCCCTTCAAAAGGCGACAACCAGCCACCCAGGAACATAATCGCCGTCATGAAAGAGATCAAAATCATCATGGCGTATTCAGCCAACATGAATACACCGAAAGTCATGCCCGAGTATTCAACGTGGAAACCGGCAACGATCTCCGCTTCACCTTCTACAATATCAAAAGGCGTACGGTTGGTTTCCGCCAAACCGGACAGGAAATAGACCACAAACATCGGCAACAAAGGCAGTAAGTACCAATGCCAGATCCCGCCTTGCTGGCCTTCAACAATCTCCTGCAGATTCATGCTGCCGGCAATCATCAATACCGTCACTAAAGCAAAGCCCATCGCGATCTCATAAGAGATCTTCTGTGCGGAACCACGCAACGCACCCAGAAACGCATATTTGGAGTTGGACGCCCAACCCGCGATGATCGTGCCATACACCAGAATCGACGAAACCGCCAACACGTACAGAATACCGGCGTTGATATCCGACACCACCACTTCTGGCGAGAAGGGAATGACCGCCCATACTGCAACCGCAGGTGCGATCGACAGTACCGGTGCCACAATAAACAGGAACTTGTTCGACTGGTTCGGGAAGATCACCTCTTTGGTCATCAACTTCAATGCATCGGCGATCGGCTGCAGCCAACCACCCGGACCAACACGGTTTGGCCCCATACGCACCTGCATGTAACCGATGACCTTACGCTCGGCATAAGTCAACCAGGCTACCGCCAGCATAATCGGCAGAATGACGACTACCGCCTGAATCACCAACGTGATCAGGACGGCAAGCCAGTCATACAGGAAACCAGATAAAAAAGCTTGGAGTGCATCAAACATCTAACTTATCCTTTCTTCACCAATTGCGCGTCAGGCGTAGCCTGCAATGAAGGCGCACGACGTACAATGGCATCCACCGCATAAGGCGATACCAGCGCATATTCTTCTGCATTGTTGCTGAAGTCGAACACAACGGCGTCAAAATTAACTGAACAGGCCGGGTTATCCAACACTTCAGCCAATACTTGATTGCTGTGCGTCTGTTCAAAACCTTGCAGGTCAAACATATTGCCCAGCACGCGCAAGACTTTCCACGCCGCCTTAGCGTCACCTTTTGGTTCAACCGCCATTTTGAAAGACTGTTTCAAGCCGTTGGCGTTGACGTAAGTCCCTGCGGTTTCCGCAAAGGTTGCAATTGGCAACAATACATCGGCATAAGCACGCTGTTCGGCGCTGTCGAATGCGGTAAAGTTCACCACAAAATCCGCTGCTTGCATGGCTTTAAGAGCCGCTTCGCCATTCGCACAATCTAACTCAGGTTCGATACCAAAATTGATGAAGGCGTTCATATCACCTTTTAGCATCTCGGCAGCATTACGTCCTTTTTGTGGCAGCACATTCACCAAATGTGCCCCCACCTCATTCGCAGCCATTGGCAGAACATTGAGTGATGCGCCAGTCGCTTTGGCAATCATTGCAGCCAGTTTCTGCAGTTTGCTGTAGCTGGCATGTTGCTGCGCGATTTGACCCAGCAGAATCATCGCATTGCCAGAAGCTTTCAGGGATTCGGCAACTGCACGCTGTGCATCAGTTACCACAACCTGCTCCAACCCGGCCTGTTGAGTTTCTCCGGCGATTTCCAAAGCCGCTTTGGCGACACCCGCCAACTCTGTTACCAAACTAGCTGGCGACACCAAATGCGATGCCAACTTGTAGTTGAAGTCAAACGCTTCAGGATTCAATACATGAACCTTGGCACCCGCCATCGCCGCTTTACGGACGCGGTGGTTCAAAATCGGCAATTCTTTACGCAGGTAAGAACCCACCATCAAAATCGACTTGGCTTTTTCTACAGCATCCACTGCTGGAACCAATGCCGGTGTGTTAAAGCCGTGCTGATCCAATGCAAAATCGATCTGACGCAGACGGTGGTCGATATTTTCAATACCCAAACCACGCGCCAGTTTCTGCAACAATTGCAACTCTTCCACAGTCGAGTTAGCAGAGGCCAACACACCGACTTTGTCTTTGTTCGCCAACTGCGCCTTCAGGCCTTCAACCACAAAGGCCAACGCAGTTTCCCAATCGACTTTCTGCCACTTGCCGTTTTTCTTGATTTCAGGCTGGAGCAAACGATCTTCTGAGTTAATACCTTCGTAAGCGAAGCGATCACGGTCAGACAACCAGACCTCGTTGATCGCTTCGTTTTCACGCGGCACAACACGTACCACATCATTACCTTTGGTATGAATAATGGTGTTAGACCCCATGCTGTCATGCGCCGCAATCGAGTTATGCGCTTTCAATTCCCAGGCACGGGCTTTGTAACGGAATGGCTTGGACGTCAAGGCACCGACCGGACACAAATCGATCATATTACCGGACATTTCAGAGGTAATGGACTTCTCGATATAGGTACCGATTTCCATCCATTCACTTCGACCGGTTGCGCCCAACTCCATCATACCGGCCACTTCCTGGCCGAAACGTACGCAACGCGTACAGTGGATGCAACGTGTCATGTCTGTCTGGATCAACGGCCCGGCATTGCGGTCACCGACAATACGCTTGGCTTCGGTATAACGGGAGACGTCATCGCCATAATCCATGGCCACGTCTTGCAATTCACACTCACCGCCTTGGTCACAGATAGGGCAATCCAATGGGTGGTTAATGAGTAGAAATTCCATAACGGCTTTCTGTGCCGCAATCGCTTTTGCTGATTTAGTATGAACTTTCATACCATCGGTGACCGGTGTCGCACAGGCTGGAAGCGGCTTCCAAGCGCCTTCTACTTCCACCAGACACATGCGGCAGTTAGCCGCAATAGAAAGTTTCTTGTGGTAACAAAAACGGGGAATTGAGATCTGCGCTTTATCGGCGACATCAATCAGCATGTCCCCTTCCCGCGCTTCGACAACTTGTCCGTTAATTTCTACTTTTACCATAACTTATAAACCTAGTTAAACTTAGCACAACCGCTAAGGTTTCGATTATTGACGGTCGTAGATACTGCAACCGTGGTCAATATAATGTCTGAATTCATGCTCATAATGTTTCAGAGCGCTGTCCAAAGCGATCGTCGCCGCATCACCCAGACCACAGATTACGTTACCCATAATCTTGCCGGTGACGCTCTTCAAGCTTTCGATATCCTCAGGACGACCTTTACCTTCGCGAATACGCTTCACCACACGGTACAACCAACCCGTTCCTTCACGGCAAGGCGTACATTGACCGCAGGACTCATCCCAGTAGAAATGGCTCAGGTTTTCAATCACTTTAACGATATCGGTTTGATCATCCATAATGATGACCGAACCCGCTCCAAGGAATGAACCCGCCTTGGCGATGCCGTCATAATCCATCGTCATGCCCATGGCTTTTTCAGCCGGCAGAATCGCGGTAGATGCACCACCCGGAATCACACATTTCAACTGGCGACCTTTCCAGATTCCGCCCGCAGCTTCCAGTAGGTCTTTGAAAGGAGTCCCCATACGCACTTCAAAGTTGCCCGGCTTATTAACGTGACCGGACACCGCGTAAAGTTTGGTGCCACCGGCGTTAGCCACACCCAAATCAGAGAACCATTGACCGCCCTTTGCCAGAATCATTGGGATAGACGCTAGGGTTTCAGTGTTGTTGATTGTCGTCGGCCTACCGTACAGACCGTAGCTCGCAGGGAATGGCGGCTTAAAGCGTGGCTGGCCTTTCTTGCCTTCAATCGATTCGATTAGTGCAGTCTCTTCACCGCAGATATAAGCGCCGGCACCCAAGTGCGTGTAAAGATCAAAGTTGTAACCAGAACCTAGGATATTTTTTCCTAACAGGCCGGCTTCGCGCGCTTGTTTAACCGCGTTGTTAAAACGCTGATACGGCTCCCAGAACTCACCACGAATGTAGTTGTAACCCGCCGTCGCACCGATCACATAACCGGCAATCATCATTCCTTCAACCAACTGGTGCGGGTTGTAACGCATGATATCGCGGTCTTTGAATGTACCCGGCTCACCTTCGTCCGAGTTACACAGAATATATTTGTCGCCCGGTGCCAAACGGTTCATGAAGCTCCACTTCAGGCCCGTTGGAAAGCCCGCGCCTCCACGTCCGCGAATACCGGATAGTTTGACTTCCTCGATGATCTCCTGCGGTTCCAAATCGCCAGCCAGTACGCGTTTCCACACTTCGTAACCGCCGTTAGCCATATAGACATCGATATCCCACGAACGGTCCAAATGGTTTAAACGATAACAGCATTCATTTAGGTGTAACATCACGCTTACTCCAGTCCTGCAAGAATTTCGTCAATGGATTCTTTGGTCAAGTTTTCATAGTATTTCTTGCCAATTTGCATCATAGGCGCACCACCGCATGCCCCCAGACACTCCACTTTCTTGATTGAGAACTTACCATCCGGGGTGACTTCACCGACTTTGACGCCCAGCTTTTCTTCCAGATACTCAATCACCTCGTCTTTGCCGCGTAGCATGCAAGAGATACTGTTACAGACGCAAAGTTTATACTTACCAACCGGCTTGTGTTCGTAGTTTCCGTAGAAGGTCGCCACTTCATAGACGGCAATAGGCGCCATTCCTAAGTAGTCCGCCACTTCATCCATCAGCTCTGTGGTCAGGTGGCCGCCGTTCACTTCCTGAACAATACGCAATGCAGGCATCACAGCAGACTGTCTTTGATCAGCCGGATAGTTGGAAATCCAACGGTCGATACGCTCCTTAACCTCGCCGGTAATCATTTTGTAGTGAGTAGCAGTTGAACTCATCGGTCAATCTCTCCAAATACGATATCTTGTGTTCCGATAATCGAAACGACGTCGGCAATCATATGACCTTTGGTCATCTCTTCCAGTGCCGCCAAATGCGGGAAGCCCGGTGCGCGGACCTTCAGACGGAATGGCTTGTTGGCTCCGTCAGACACCATGTAAATGCCGAACTCACCTTTTGGATGTTCAACGGCAGAATAGACTTCACCGGCAGGAACGGTATAACCTTCGGTAAACAGTTTGAAGTGGTGAATCAAGGCTTCCATATTCGACTTGGCGTCTTCACGCGAAGGCGGGCAAACCTTGTGGTTGTCGGACATCACCGGACCCGGATTGGCCTTCAACCATTTCACACATTGCTTGATAATTTTGTTGGATTCGCGCATTTCTGCAACACGTACCAGATAACGGTCATAGGTATCGCCTGTCTTGCCGACAGGAATGTCGAAATCCATACGGTCGTAAACTTCGTAAGGTTGTTTCTTACGCAAATCCCAGGCGATACCCGATCCGCGTAACATCGGGCCGGTAAAGCCCAATTGCATGGCGCGCTCCGGAGAAACGATACCGATATCGACCGTACGCTGTTTCCAGATACGGTTATCGGTCAACAGCGTTTCATATTCGTCAACATAACCTGGGAAACGCTCGGTAAAGGCTTCAATAAAGTCCAACAAAGACCCTTCACGGGTTTCATTCAATTTATCCAGTTTCTTACCAGAATGCCATTTTGATTCAGTGTATTTCGCCATCGTATCCGGCAGATCGCGGTAAACTCCACCCGGACGGTAGTAGGTGGCATGCATACGTGCACCGGAAACCGCCTCGTAGCAATCCATCAGGTCTTCACGTTCACGGAACGCATACAGAAAGACCGTCATGGCACCGATGTCGAGTGCATGGGCACCCAACCACATCAGATGGTTTAGAATACGGGTAATCTCGTCAAACATGACGCGGATATATTGAGCACGCTCGGGTACTTCCAGACCCAGCATCTTTTCAATCGCCATGACGTAGGCATGCTCGTTGGCCATCATGGATACATAGTCCAGACGATCCATATAACCGATAGACTGGTTGTAAGGTTTGAACTCTGCCAGCTTCTCAGTTCCGCGATGCAACAGACCGATATGCGGATCCGCGCGAACAATCGTCTCACCATCAAGCTCGAGTACCAGACGAAGTACACCGTGCGCTGAGGGGTGCTGCGGGCCAAAGTTAAGCGTATAGTTACGAATTTCAGGCATTATTATTCTCCAACTCAAGCTTCTGCCGAAGCGTCCTGACGGATTACACGTGGCACATTAACGCGGTTTTCAATCGAAACCGGTTCGTAAACAACACGCCCTTTTTCTGCGTCATAACGCATTTCAACATGACCCGTAAGAGGAAAATCTTTACGAAGTGGATGACCGACAAAACCGTAATCAGTCAAAATTCGGCGAAGGTCAGGATGACCCTTGAATAAAATACCGTAGAGATCGAATGCTTCGCGCTCGAACCAGTTGGCGGAATTCCAGACCGGAATAACCGAGTCGACAATCGGCATTTGAGTGGATTCGGGATACACCTTAACACGCAGGCGCAGGTTGTGCTTAATCGACAACAGATGATAAACCACAGCGAAACGGCGCGGCATCATCACCGCTTCATCGGCCTGTTCATCTTCTGCAAAATCGAAAACCCCACGGCTAAACCCAGTATTTGGGGCTCGCATGGTTTCCCAGTTTGCCTGCCCGTAACTCAGGTAATCCACACCGCACAAGTCAACAAGCAATTCAAATCCTAGCTGATCTCTAATTGTGGTCAGCGCTTCAATCGCTTCTGATGGTTTGAGTTCAACTGTCAGCTCGTTCAGGGCAACTTTTGTTGAAACCACACGGCTACCCAAAGCATCCTGAACACGTTTTTGTAGTTCTAATACAGACTGTTTCATAAGTGACTTCTTTACTTTGATTAGCGCGCAATCGTGTTGGTGCGCTTGATCTTGTTCTGAAGCTGGATAATTCCATAAAGCAAGGCTTCAGCCGTAGGAGGGCAACCCGGAACATAAACGTCGACGGGTACAATGCGGTCGCACCCTCTAACTACCGAGTAAGAGTAATGATAGTAACCGCCACCGTTCGCACAGGAACCCATCGAGATAACCCAGCGTGGCTCGGCCATCTGGTCGTAAACTTTTCGCAGTGCCGGTGCCATTTTGTTAACCAAGGTACCAGCAACCACCATCACGTCGGATTGACGCGGACTCGGACGGAAAATAATACCAAAACGGTCAAGGTCATAACGCGATGCGCCCGCGTGCATCATCTCAACGGCACAACAGGCCAAACCGAATGTCATTGGCCACAAGGAACCGGTGCGTGCCCAGTTGATCAATTTATCAGCAGAAGTGGTCACCACCCCTTCTTTCAAAACACCTTCTATTCCCATTCCAACGCACCTTTTTTCCATTCATAGATAAAGCCAACCACTAGCAGCGACAAAAACACCGCCATCGCCAACAGGCCAAAGGTACCGACTTCGTCCAAAACCACGGCCCATGGGAAAAGGAAAGCGATTTCCAAGTCAAAGATAATAAAAAGAATGGCAACCAAATAGAAACGCACGTCAAACTTCATGCGCGCATCTTCAAACGCTTCAAACCCGCACTCATAGGGCGAATTCTTCTCTGAATCGGGTCTTTGAGGACCTAACAGATAACCAACTAAAATGGGGCCAACCCCAAAGAGCACGCCTAGTACCACAAAGACCAGGACTGGTAGATAACTTTCTAGCATTGGCTTGAGACCTCTTCTAGCGTTTGACATAAATAGCCCCTGCAAATGCAAGGGCCTTGTTGTATGGTGCCGATGGCCGGACTCGAACCGGCACAGCTTGCGCCACTACCACCTCAAGGTAGCGTGTATACCAATTTCACCACATCGGCTTAATATTTAAGAATTTTGATTTTTAGTTCGGAACTACCGGAGCATCGCCTGCGGACTTATCCGCCGCACCTTGCTGAACCGCTTCTTTGGTTACACTCTGGTATCCTTTAGCCTGCTGACCACCGATATAAGCCAAGGTGATACTCGTGATAAAAAACAGGGTTGCCATGATGGCAGTCAAGCGTGACAAAAAAGTCGCCGAACCACGACTCCCAAACATGGAAGTAGACGAACCGCCGCCGCCAAAGTTTGCACCGGCATCCGCACCTTTACCATGCTGCAACAACACCAGAACAACCAAAATCAACGCAATAAAAATATGAACTGCTAAAATTACCTGAAACATCTTCAGCCTGCTGCTTTACAAATTGCAATAAAATCATCCGCATTCAGCGAGGCACCACCAATCAAACCACCATCGATATCCGGTTGACTGAACAGTTCCGCTGCATTATCCGGCTTCACACTTCCGCCGTACTGAATAATTACCTTTTGTGCGACATCCGCGCTCAACTTTGCCAGTTTGCTACGGATAAACGCATGAACTTCTTGCGCTTGCGCCGGCGTTGCCGTTTTACCGGTGCCGATTGCCCATACAGGCTCATAGGCGATCACAATCTTTTCAAACGCAGCAATCCCTACTTCAGCAATCACTGCATCCAACTGCGTCGCGATCACAGTTTCCATTACACCGGACTCACGCTCTTCAAGGGTCTCACCCACACACAGAATGGGAGTCACTCCATTTTTCAGCGCTACTTTGACCTTTTTGGCAATCTGCGCATCGGTTTCGCCATAAATGGCACGGCGCTCGGAATGCCCCAGAATAACGTACTGACAGTCAAAATCCTTCAACATGGCGACTGAATGCTCACCAGTATAAGCACCTTGCACCGGTTCTTCCGCCATATTCTGCGCACCAACTGCAATCTTGCCTGTTGATAAAGAACGGTTTACAAAATCGATATAAATAGCAGGTGGGCAAACTGCGATATCAACATCTCCAACTTCACCCACTTTAGCATTCAAACCTGACACCAACGTCAGAATAGAAGCCTTTGAACCATGCATTTTCCAGTTACCCGCAACAAATGCTTTTCTCATCTGCTATTCTCCAACACAAAATTTGGACAATATTAGCGTTTTCTTTTAGGAATTACAATATTGCAATTTTATGAAAATTCTGCTTGTACAACGCTTACCAAGCGTTCTGCGCAGCGCTCTACCAGCGCAAAATCCTTACCTTCTACCATGACCCTGATCAAGGGCTCGGTTCCCGAAGCGCGGATTAACACCCGACCTTCCGAGCCTAATTCATCCTGCACCTCGGCAATCGTTTGTTGCAGCGGCGCATTTAAATCTAAATTGAATTTATTTTCAATACGAACATTTTTCAGCACATGCGGATATTTCTGCATCCCCTGTTTGATTTCATGCAGTGACGCTCCCTGATTAATCAGAATCGCCAGCACCTGCAAAGCCGCTACGATACCATCACCAGTACTGGTTTTATGCATACACAACACATGGCCGGAAGCTTCCGCTCCAAACAGCCAGTCGCGCTCAACCAATGCTTCCATCACATAGCGATCGCCTACAGCAGTACGATGCAAGGCAATGCCACGTTCGTTCAATGCATTCTCCAACCCCAGATTACTCATCAGGGTACCCACAACCCCTTCTACGGGCAACTGACAATCCAGGGTTAAAATAAAGAGAATTTCATCGCCGTCAACCACCTCTCCGCAGTGATCCACCATCATGACACGATCACCGTCTCCGTCGAACGCAATCCCCAAATCCGCCTGATGCTCTAATACACTCGCTTTCAGAGCATCCAACGATGTTGCGCCGCAACCGAGATTGATATTGATTCCGTTGGGCTTATCGCCAATTACCACAACCTCAGCACCAAGTTCTGTAAACACACTTGGTGCAACGTGATAGGTTGCACCATTGGCACAATCCAAGACGATTTTCAACCCATCTAATTTTCGTTTAGCCTGATAGGTGCTTTTACAGAACTCGATATACCGTCCGGCGGCGTCATCAATACGCTTCGCCTTACCCAGATTTTCAGAGACGACCACCTCAATATCCTGCTCAAAGACCGCCTCGATGGCCAACTCCATTTCGTCGGCAATTTTGGTTCCCTGACCTGAAAAGAACTTGATGCCGTTATCATGATGCGGATTGTGTGACGCACTGATGACAATGCCGCAGTCTGCATGCAAGGTTTGCGTTAAATAGGCGATCGCCGGTGTCGGCATGGGTCCCAGCAGCATCACATCCACACCCGCAGAGATCAACCCGGCTTCCAACGCAGATTCAAACATGTAACCCGATATACGCGTATCCTTGCCAATCATCACGCGCTGTCCGCCGCGCTCTTTCAGCACCTTGCCGACAGCCCAGCCCAGTTTCAAAATCTGATCGGGACGAATCATGCCCTGACCAACGCGATTACGAATACCATCCGTACCGAAATACTTTTTTTGCATACCAATATTTTCTCTTAAGCCTACCGACCGAATCTGCTAATTATAGCCGTTTTAAACTGGCAAGCACCAAGGTTTCAACAGGCCGGGTTAAGCGCATACCCCACCCTTAGGGCCTCTACGGTTTCCTTGACATCATGCACACGCAGAATCTGCGCCCCGGCCAAACCCGCCTGCAAGGCTGCGATAACACTGCCGAGCATGCGCTGCTCAACAGGCACATTCCCCATTAAAGCACCGATCATCGCCTTTCTGGAAACACCTACCAGCAAAGGCGAATGCAAATCAACAAAACGCGGTAACGCCTTGAAAAGCATAACATTGTGTTCAAGGGTTTTACCGAAACCAAACCCCGGATCCAAAATAATCTTGTTCGAATCCACTCCGGCCGTCACTGCCGCCGCAATACGTGTCTGTAAAAACCCCAAAACCTCCTCCACCACATTCGAATAATGGGGTGCGGACTGCATATTCAACGGATCACCCTGCTTATGCATCAAGCAAACCGCCACACCCGCCCCGGCAACCACCTGTAAAGCGCCCTCAGCCTGCAGGGCGTTGACGTCATTAATTAGGTCAACCTGCATTTGAGTGACTTGGCGCATTACCTCGGTTTTGTAGGTATCCACAGAAATGGCCAAATCACTACACTCCCTTGCCCATTCAATCGCCGGCAAGACACGATCCAACTCCTCCTGCAAGCTAACAACCGCAGCACCCGGACGCGTGGATTCACCCCCGATATCAATGACATCCGCACCGGCAGCCGCCATATATTCAATCTGTCGCTTCACTGCGCTTTCGTTTTGAAAGCGTCCGCCATCGGAAAAAGAGTCGGGGGTCACATTCAAAATCCCCATCACCAACGGCAACGAACCATGATCTTTTTTACGCTGTTCTAATAACTGAAGTAGCTTGTTCATCTTTCCCCCGAACATAAAAAAACCCCTGTTAAGGGGTTTAATGGAGCTATTGAAACTTAGTGCAGTTTAGGCTCCCCGCTATCCGGGAGTTCCTTGTCACCGCTTAAATCATCGGAAACCACTTCGTCAGATTTATTTTCATCTACCTGTTTTTCATCTTTTGCATCCGAAGAAGGCGTCGAACCGCTTGAACCCCAATCTTTAGGCTCTCCTGCCGGCAACCCCTGCATAATATTTTTAATCTGCTGGGCATCGATCGTTTCATACTGCATCAAGGCTTCCGTCATAATCTCGAGCTTGTCGCGATTATCTTCAAGAAGCTGGGTGGCGCGTGCGTAATTACGATCGATAATCGCGCGGATCTCCATATCAATTTCTTTCGATATTTCACCGGAAACGTTGGCATTACGCGACGTTCCCATAAAACCGCCCTTATCATCCTCTTCGTACATCAATGGCCCCAACTTATCAGACAAGCCCCACTTGGTCACCATGTTGCGCGCAATCATGGTCGCACGCTCAATATCATTACTGGCACCTGTGGTCACTGCATCCGGACCATAAATCAACTCTTCCGCAATGCGCCCGCCATACAGACTCGACAACTGGCTTTCCAGCTTGCGCTTGCTATAACTGTAACTGTCCTCTTCAGGCAAATACATAGTCACACCCAATGCACGACCACGCGGCATAATACTGACTTTATAAACAGGATCATGCTCGGGCACCAGATAACCGACAATCGCATGGCCCGCTTCGTGATAAGCCGTCATGCGACGCTCTTTCTCACTCATGACCATACTCTTACGCTCGACACCCATCAGGATTTTGTCCTTGGCTTTTTCAAAATCGGCCTGCGTCACCAATTTCTCGTTATTGCGTGCCGCAAACAACGCCGCCTCGTTGACCAGGTTGGCCAGGTCAGCACCAGAAAAACCAGGTGTACCGCGTGCAATCACCGCAGGATCGACCCCCTCCGCTAACGGCACTTTGCGCATATGCACTTTCAAAATCTGTTCGCGACCGCGAATATCCGGCAAACCGACCGTTACTTGACGGTCAAAACGACCCGGTCTCAACAATGCCGGATCCAATACATCGGCACGGTTGGTGGCGGCAATCACAATCACCCCCTCATTGCCCTCAAAGCCATCCATTTC
>JACXUQ010000407.1 GCA_014763835.1 Thiotrichales bacterium | reverse complement strand
TCAGTAATTATTACATTAAAAGAGTTGGCAGTTCAAGCCTGAATTCGGCGAAAAAATGAAAAATTCGTTAAAATGGAAAAAGGTAATTAAATTCTTAAAAACGCATCACGACCGCTTTGGGTACAGGGCGTTTAAAGTAAAGCATGTATGGATATCTCTTATATATTAAATGATTTAAATGACGCGCAACGCGAGGCGGTCACGCTCGATGAGCGTCATGCCTTGATTTTGGCGGGCGCGGGCAGCGGCAAGACCCGCGTATTGGTGCATCGCATCGCCTGGCTGACCGAGGTGTTGGGGCAGACGGCCTACAACATTCTGGCGGTGACCTTTACCAATAAAGCTTCGAATGAAATGCGCGGGCGTATCGAAAATCTCATCGGCAACAAAGCCCAGGGCTTGACGATGGGCACGTTTCACGGCATTGCCTATCGCTTGTTGCGCCAGCATTATCAGGAAGCCAAATTGCCGCAGAATTTCCAGATTCTGGATGCGGACGATCAGAAACGCGTGCTCAAGCGCCTGCTAAAAAGCCTGGAACTGGATGAAAACCAGTGGCCGGTGCGTCAGGTTCAGTCTTTTATCAATAGTGAAAAAGAGGAAGGACGTCGTCCGCATCATATCGATCCCGGTCACAATCCTTATGTCATCAAGATGGTGCAGATTTACGCGGCTTACGAAGAGCAGTGTCAGCGCTCCGGCCTGGTCGATTTTGCCGAACTGTTGTTGCGTGCCCATGAGCTGTGGTTGAAGAATCCGCTGGTGCTGGCGCACTATCAGGCGCGTTTTCGTCACATTCTGGTGGACGAGTTTCAGGACACCAATACGCTGCAATATGCCTGGCTGCGGGTACTGGCGGGCGGCCGTGGCAAATTGTTTGTGGTGGGCGATGACGACCAGTCGATTTACGGCTGGCGCGGCGCCAAAATCGAGAATATCCGCCGTTTTGACGAAGATTTTGCCGATGTCAAACTGGTGCGTCTCGAGCAGAATTATCGCTCTACGGGCACGATTCTCAAGGCCGCCAACGCGTTGATTTCACACAACGCGGAACGTATGGGCAAGGAGCTGTGGAGTGCCGGCGAGGCAGGTTCGCCGATAAAAATTTACGAGGCCTTTAACGATCTGGACGAAGCCAGTTATGTCTGCAACCAGATCGAGGCTTGGTGTGAGCAGGGCGGGGCGCGTAACGAGGTGGCGGTGCTGTATCGCTCCAACGCGCAGTCGCGGCTGATGGAGCAGGCGCTGTTGCAGGCGCAGATTCCGTACCGCGTGTATGGCGGCCTGCGTTTCTATGATCGCGCCGAGATCAAGGATGTGTTGGCCTATTTGCGTCTGTTGACCAACCGCGACGATGATGCCGCTTTCGAACGCGTGTTTAACCATCCGCCGCGCGGCATTGGTCAGAAGAGTGCCGACAGCATCCGCGAAGTGGCACGTGACCAACAGATTTCGATGTGGGCGGCGGCGACCTTGTTGGCCGAAAA
>JACXUQ010000406.1 GCA_014763835.1 Thiotrichales bacterium | reverse complement strand
GCTTTTTGGTAAGCTCGTGTTGCGGCTCTTGACTCAGCACCCCAAACACCATCGATTGGACCATTGTAGTAACCCTGAGCTTTAAGAGCCTCTTGGACTTTGATGATAGTTGTTGTGGTCATACTAGATTTACAAACGATTGGAACCCATTTTGCATAACCTTCAGCAATTTTTTTCTTTTTGGTAACGGTTTTGTACGTTGCCGGGATAGCTATACGTTTCTCTTGTGCCGGTTGAACCAGTTTTTGAACTTTGATCGTTGTATACTGTGCCGGTGTCTTAATAGTTTTCGTTGAAGCCGGTTTAGCTACGACCTGTTTAGCCACTTTTTGGTATTGAGCCGGTGTTGCGGTTAGACAGATTCTATTACATTGATTGGTCGCTCGTGTTGAAGCATTTTTACCGCTTGCATCTGACCAAGAGTATTGACCATCTGCGACTTTCTTTTGACTGCTTACGGTTTTATAAGTTGCCGGAACCGGAATGGTCTTGGTTGTTGCTGGGGATACCAACTCCTGAACTTTTACAGTTTTATAGACTGCCGGTGTCGTCACTTTTCGTGTCATAGCCGGCTTGGCAACCACTTGTTTATCAACTACTTTATAGGTAGCAGGAATTTCAACCAAACAGACAACTTCAGATTGGTTACAACCTCTATCTTCACACTTGGTCTTTTTCCACTCGGTTCGTGCCGGAGCAATCAGAACTTTTTGTTTAACGGTTTTATATTGAGCCGGTTCTTTTAGAAGTTTTTCAGTACCTTCAGAAACAAGAATTTTTTTGCTAACGGTTCTATATTGTGCCGGTACTTCAATCACTTTTTGGCTGGCTTCGGTTGCTAGTACCTTTTCCGTAGTAGTAACATATTTAGCCGGTTTATAATGCTCATAAAAACAGGTTCCTGGGGTTGCACCGCTTACATTCATTCCTGCTGAAGCCGCTGCTTGGACACAGGTGTCTGAAGCTTCAGGTGCATTGGCATCTAAACTGGTTCGCCATACTTGTTGTGCCGGTTTGGCTAAAACTTTTTCATATACAGTTTTGAATTGAGCAGGCTGGCTAACCACTCTCTCCGTACCATCACTCACTTTGACTTTTTGAGTGACATATTCGTATTTTGCCGGAATGACTTCAACTTTTTCTGATGCTTCACTGGCAAGTACACGTTCAGTTGTGGTAGTGTATTTAGCAGGGAAAAATGCTTTAGTAAAACATTGACCTGGCTTTGCCGGTGGAAGATCATCTCCGTCAATCTCTGACTGAGCATTTGCTGCAACCATCATTGTGGCAGCAATTAGCGATAACTTAAGTGTATCTTTGATTGTCATAACATTCTCCTAGTGTCTTTATATGCAAAAAATTAAACGCACTAAAAATTATAAATAAGTTTAACTCTCTCTCACCTTAAAACAAAATACAATAGTAAAAATACTATTATATATTCTTTCTAATCGTTTGTGTTAAAAAAAATGTGAACATAAAAAAACTAAATAT
>JACXUQ010000405.1 GCA_014763835.1 Thiotrichales bacterium | reverse complement strand
TCCGACAGAATCAGAATGCCGCCGGGTTTAAGGCCGGCGTAGATGGTATCCAGCAGCGTTTGGCGTTTGGCCGGCTCGACAAACTGCAGGGTGAAGTTGATGACCACCACCGAGGCGTTTTCGATCGGTGTTTGGGTGATGTCGGCGCAGTGCAGTTCCACCGCAATGTCGGAGTGGTAGCCGTGCAGGTATTCGCCGGCGCGTTTGATCATGGCTTCGGAGTTGTCAATGGCGATGATTTTGCAGTTGGGTTGGGCAAGTTTGCGGCGCATGGTCAAGGTCGCCGCGCCGAGCGAGCAGCCCAGATCGTAAAGTTGGCTGCCGGCCTGGGCAAACTGGGCGGTGAGTTCGCCGATGCCGGTTAGAATGGTCTGATAACCGGGCACGGAGCGCTGAATCATGTCCGGAAAGACCGCCACCACCGATTCGTCGAACTGAAAGGCGCCGACGGCTTCGTGCGGATGGGCGTAAATGGTGTCTTTCTGGCTGGTGATAATCTCTTTCATAAAACAGGCGCTCTATGGGCGAATGGCAATGCGCCTTATTTTACTGCAAATTGAGTGTTTTAAAAAAGTGAACAGGCCGGGTTAAGGTGTTTTGAACCACAGAGACACAGAGGAATTAAGAAAGGGGGGCTGGCAACCGGCCTTTGTTATCCATAAAACTCTGTGTCTCTGTGGTGAAATCTTTTTAGACCCGGCCTGTTGAGAATTTAAGTTAGACGAACTGGCGTTTGTTCTGGGTGACTTTGACGAGATAGCGGCGCGCCTCTGCATAAGCGAGGTGTTTTGTCAGATGGTTGTAAACCTGCTGGCTGTTGAGGCGGTTGATTTTGGCGATGGCGCTTTGGCGGTCGCTATGAAAGGCTTTGAGCACATTGCCGCTGCCGGTGTTGTAGGCGGCAATCACGCAGTATTCGCGCGATTTGGGGTCTTTCACGCCTGCCAGATAGCGGTTGAACAAAATCGACAGATAGGCTGTGCCGTATTCGATATTGCTAGCCGGTTTGAACAGGGTGTTTTTGCTCGGTTGGCCGGGACGGTTGTGGAGCAGTTGGTGCACATCGCGCCCGGCCGTGCTCGGCACAATCTGCATCAGTCCATAAGCGGGCGCGGAGCTGACTGCGTAGGGGTTGAAGGCGCTTTCGGTCTGGATAATACCGTAAATCAACGCGGGTTCGATCTTGAAACGGCGTGCCTGGCGCAGCACTTCATTCTGGTAGCGGTGCTGCTGTTTACCCTGATAATCGCTGCTCATGTCAAAATCGACCGCATGGCGGACTTTGCCGCCGCTTTTATAACGGCGGTAGCGGTGTTGAATCAGGTAGTCGGCAAAGCGGTTGGCGCGCCAGGCGTAACGCACCGCCTGTTTGTCCTGATCGACCACCAGGCCGTATAAAAACGGGGTTTTGCCGGCGGGCACGGCTGCGGTGCTGAACAGATCCACCTGCGTCGGGTCGTCGGGGGTCAGCAGGGTGCTGACAATGGCGTTTTTAAGGGC
>JACXUQ010000404.1 GCA_014763835.1 Thiotrichales bacterium | reverse complement strand
TGCTCGAAGAAACTGTCCTGCAATAAATTAAGCAGGCCGGGTTGCTCATCAAATGCGCGTTTGATTTCTCCTAAAAAGGTGCTGCGGATAATGCAGCCGCCGCGCCACATCAGAGCGATACCGCCGAAATTCAGCTGCCAGCCAAAATTTTTGGCCGCTTCGCGCATCAGCATATAGCCTTGGGTGTAAGAGATGATTTTGGAGGCATAGAGTGCATCATGAATGGCTTGGAGCATCGCGGCCTTGTTTTCAGTGCAAGGCATTTTACTGATAGGATAGATTTCGGCTGCGGTAATCCGTTCGTCTTTTAGCGCTGAAAGGCAACGTGCATAGACGGATTCGGTAATAAGCGTTAAAGGAACCCCCATTTCCAGAGAGCTAATCCCAGTCCACTTGCCGGTACCCTTTTGCCCGGCCGCATCGAGAATTTTGTCGATTAAGGGTTCACCGTCTTGGTCTGTAAAGGTCAGAATGTCTGCGGTGATTTCGATCAGATAGGAGTCAAGCACTCCTCTGTTCCACTCGGCAAAAACAGTGTGGCACTCCTCGGCACTCATGCCGATGCCTTCGCGCATCAGCTGATAGGCTTCGGAAATCAGTTGCATATCGCCGTATTCGATGCCGTTGTGTACCATCTTGACATAATGTCCGGCGCCTTCGTCGCCGACCCAGTCGCAGCATGGCTCATCGCCCACATGAGCGGCAATGGCTTGAAAGATGGGTTTGACGGCTGCCCAAGCTTCAAAATTGCCGCCCGGCATAATCGAAGGGCCATGACGCGCGCCCTCTTCGCCACCGGAAACGCCGGTGCCGATGAAGAGAATGCCTTTTTGCTTGAGTTCAGAGGTTCTGCGTGTGGAATCGGTATAAAGCGAGTTGCCGCCATCGATAATAATGTCACCTGACGACAGTAGCGGTATAAGCTGCTCGATAAAGGCGTCCACCACCTCTCCGGCTTTGACCATCAGCATCACTTTACGGGGTGTTTGCAGGCTATTAACCAACTCCTCCAAAGAGTAAGTGCCGATAATGTCTTTGTCTGCGGCTTCTCCTGCGAGAAATGCATCCGTTTTATCGCGACTGCGGTTGTAAACCGCTACGCTAAAACCATGATCCGCCATATTCAAGACGAGGTTCTGCCCCATTACGGCGAGGCCAATTAAACCAATATCTGCTTGCGCCATTTGCATGCTCCACTTTGAAGGATTGTGAACCCACATTGTATCCAAGCAAGTATCCCAGGATGTTGCAATTGTGAGAAACTTGAATGATATGGGTTAATTTTTGAATGGAAAACTACGACGTTGTAGGCAGGAAAACTTTTTATCGTTTCAAATTTAGTGTAGCAGTGGGTAAGGCGAAAGGCTAGAAATAAAAAAGCCCACAATAGAGTGGGCTTTTGAATATGGCGTCCCGTAGGGGAGTCGAACCCCTGTTACAGCCGTGAAAGGGCCGTGTCCTAGGCCTCTAGACGAACGGGACAAGTTTTGAACGCTTTCGAATG
>JACXUQ010000040.1 GCA_014763835.1 Thiotrichales bacterium | reverse complement strand
TCTTTATGTTTACCTACAATGCCGGTACCCGGCCTGTTCAGTTTGAAATAGCATGATCGCAACCAGTTTGTCCCGTGATTGGGATGTGATTATTTTGGGGGCGGGCGCCGCGGGTCTGATGTGCGCGGCCACAGCGGGTTATCAGGGCAGGCGCGTCCTGGTGCTGGATCATGCGCCCAAAGCGGCGGCTAAAATCCGCATATCCGGCGGGGGGAAATGCAACTTCACCAATTTGAATGTCACGCCCGACAATTACCTCTGCTCCAATCCGCATTTTGTGAAAAGTGCGCTGTCGCGTTACCCTTCCAGTGCGTTTATCGAACTGGTAGAGCGTCATGGTCTGGTCTATGAGCAGCGTGAACTGGGCAAGTTGTTCTGTAGCGAACGCGCATCGGATCTGATTGCCATTTTGCGGCTGGAGTGCGATTGGGCGGGCGTTGAGGTGCTGACAAACACCCGTATTGAAACGGTTTCGGCCTTGCCCGCCGGCGGGTTTACACTTAGCACGTCGCAGGGACAGTGGCAGGCCGCCAAGCTGGTGGTGGCCACCGGTGGTTTGTCGTTTCCCAAACTCAAGGCGAGCGGTCTGGGGTATGAGCTCGCCCGGCAGTTCGGGTTGCAGGTGACGGCGCGTCGTCCCGGGCTGGTGCCGTTGAGTTTTGCGGGCAAATGGCAGCAGCGGTTTGCCGATTTGAGCGGCCTGTCGTTGGAGATGGCGGTGACGGCGGGTGGTAGAACCTTTAATGAAGCGGTGCTTTTCACCCATTTCGGATTGAGCGGGCCGGGTGTGCTACAGGCGTCCAATTACTGGCTGCCCGGCGAGCCGATTGTGCTCAATACCTTGCCGAAACAGGATGTGTATGCGGCGCTGCTGAATTTGAAACGCAGCGGAGGCGGCCTGTCCAAATTTTTGGGACAGCATTGGCCGAAACGTTTTGTGCAGTTCTGGTTGGCGCTTTATCCGCTGCAAGGGGAGTTGGCGAATATTCCCGACGAGCAGTTGAAGCTCTACGCCCAGCAGTTGACGCAGTGGACGCTTTACCCGGACGATACCGCCGGTTATGACAAGGCGGAAGTCACGCTGGGCGGCGTGGACACGGATGAGGTTTCGTCAAAAACATTCGAGGCTAAAAAACAGGCCGGTCTGTATTTTATCGGCGAGGTGCTGGATGTGACCGGGCAGCTGGGAGGGTACAACTTTCAATGGGCTTGGGCCTCTGCCGTGGCCTGCGGCCTGGCGCTGTAGTTTCGCGTTATAATGGTCTGCTTACTAACGATTGGATAGCTCTGATATGAATTTATTGAATTTGGACGCCCAAGCACGCGCCGCGTTTTCGGATACGGTGAAAGGCTTGATTCAAAAGCATCACATTGATCCCAAAGAGATTTTTTTGAATGTGCTGGAAAGCAGCGAAGCGCCGGAGATGAACTATTGGATGACCATGGTGCTGGTGCAGGAGCATTTTGTATCGCCGCAGCTGGAGGTGGGCAAAGACGCCTCCGGCGAAGCGGTGAAAGCATTGCAGGCGGCCTGTTTGTTACAGAATGTCGGCGCTGTTGCGGCCCTTTTGGAGTTAAAAGGTTTCAGCGGTTCGGTGACGGATCGCGATTATCAGCTGTGCGCGCGCATTGCTTCACAGCATGAAGACCAGGCGGTGTTGGGTCTGCTGATGAAGTATGCGCAAGAGAAGGATTTGCTGGAGCCTTTCATGCGGGCGTTGCAGGGTAGTACTTTGCAATAAACTTTTATTGATAGCTTTAAACTATTAAATTATTTTATATATTCAATTTTACTAATCATGCGGGGTTTTCTAAACTAGCACTCAAGTCATCGACATGGTGGTTTGAAAAATTAGGTTTTTAGAGTAAAGTTGCATAAGTTATTGTTTTAAGACAATTCAATCAGAGGGTTTAAAAATGGCATTACCAAACAAAGAAGGTCAACGCGTTCCTAACGTCACGTTCCGTACTCGTCAAAACAACGAATGGGTGAATGTAACCACAGACGAAATTTTCAAAGGTAAAACGGTTGTTGTATTCTCACTGCCAGGTGCGTTTACTCCTACTTGTTCATCAACACACCTGCCACGTTTCAATGAATTGGCGCCGGTTTTCTTTGAGAACGGCGTGGATGAAATCGTGTGTATGTCGGTTAACGATACGTTTGTTATGAACGAGTGGGCGAAAGACCAGGAATCCAACAACGTGCGTCTGATCCCTGACGGCAACGGCGAGTTTTCGGAAGGCATGGGTATGTTGGTTAACAAGGAAGACCTTGGTTTTGGTATGCGTTCATGGCGTTACTCGATGCTGGTGAAAGATGGCGTGGTGGAAAAAATGTTCATCGAACCAGAAGTTCCGGGCGACCCGTTTGAAGTCTCTGATGCGGACACGATGTTGAACTACATCAACCCGAATGCCAAGCCGCCACGCGTTGCGACTATTTTCACCAAGCCAGGCTGCCCGTTCTGCGCCAAGGCGAAAGCGATGCTGGAAGACAAAGGCATCAAGTATGAAGAGATCATGATCTCAAATCACGGCGTGACTTCACGTACGCTGCGTGCGGTTGCCAATGCCTCGACTGTACCGCAAATCTTTATTGAAGGTGAGTACATCGGCGGTTCTGACGACCTAGAGGCCTACTTCGCTAAATAAGGTTAAAACCTCCTTAGCGGTGGTTTGAACTGAGTTGCTTAAAGGGTCGAAACGTTTCGGCCCTTTTTTGTTAGAGGCCTTTTTGATAGGGATGATGTATGAAATATGATTATGATTTGATTGCTATCGGCGCCGGCAGCGGCGGCTTGTCCGTTGTGGAACGGGCGGCCGAGTACGGCAAGAAATGTGCGGTTGTCGAGGCCAAGAAATTGGGTGGTACCTGTGTAAATATCGGTTGCGTACCGAAGAAAGTCATGTGGTTTGGGGCACATATTGCGGAAGCCTTGCGTGACGCACCCGATTTCGGCTTTGCGACAGAAACTCAGGGGTTTGACTGGGCAACGCTGGTGGCCAAGCGCGAACAGTACATCAAAAACATCACCACCTGGTATGACGGTTACATGGCCGACAAGGGTGTGGATGTACTACACGGTTGGGGCAGTTTTGTCGATAACCATACGGTCGAAGTGGATGGTAAGCGCTACACCGCCGAGACGATCGTGATCGCGCCAGGCGGCAGACCGACGATTCCGCAGGAAACCGAAAACGGTGATTTGGGGATTACCTCGGATGGTTTTTTCCAATTGACTGAGCAGCCTAAAAAAGTGGCGGTCATCGGCAGCGGCTATATCGCGGTGGAATTGGCCGGTGTGTTCCAGGCATTGGGAACGGAAACCAGTCTGTTAAGCCGCAAGGATTTGGTGTTGCGCGGTTTTGATGACATGATTCGTGAAACCCTGACGGATGCGATGATCACCGCAGGCATCCATAAAGAGTACCATTTTAAAGTCAAAAAGCTGATTAAGGCCGCAGACGGCACGATTACCGTTGAAAGCGAGGATGGCCAGCATCTGGAAGGTTTTGACCAGGTGGTATGGGCCGTCGGCCGGGAAACTTTGATCGAACCCCTGAAGTTGGAAAACGTCGGCTTGCAGGCAAACGGTCGAGGCTTTATCGATGTGGATGATTGCCATAAGACCGCTGTGGATAATATCTATGCCATCGGCGATGTCACCGGTCAGCCGCAATTGACGCCGGTGGCGATCCGCGCCGGGCGTTATCTGGCGGAGCGTTTATATAACAATAAGCCGCATTTGAAGCTGGATTTGAGCTCGGTGCCGACGGTGATCTTCTCGCACCCTCCGGTCGGTACCGTCGGTTTGGCGGAGCACGACGCTCGCAGCCAGTACGGACACGACAATATCAAGGTGTATACCTCAACCTTTACGCCGATGCGTTATGCTTTCACCTCGCATCAAATCAAAACAGCCTTGAAACTGGTTGTGGCCGGTGAAGAGGAGAAGGTGGTGGGTATCCATATTGTAGGTGACGGTGCCGATGAGATGCTGCAAGGGTTTGCCGTTGCCTTGCAGATGGGAGCGACCAAGGCGGACTTGGACGCGACGATTGCCATCCATCCTTCCAGCTCGGAAGAACTGGTGACGATGCGTTAATAGCTGCGATCGAGCATCTCTTAAATAAAAAGGGCGGTATGTTAAAACATACCGCCCTTTTTAATTTTCAGATGAAGGCAATCTGCGCATGTTAGCTGTCAGGGTTTGTTCCAGGCTGGTAATCTGGGCTATGCGTTTTGATCGTACCGAATTCAGTATGCAGGTCGGCGAGTTTTTTAAGCATTTGGCGAAACTCGAATGTCACCTGATGGATTTTGGCACCCACCATAAATTCGCCCTCCTCTTCTTCGATGCGTGCAATTTCTATTGGCAATGCAATAGTGGTGTCGATGACTTCTTGCGTGAGGCTGCAAAACTGTTCAACACTGCAGACAATGTCGACCAAATCACCGACTTGCAGAGGGACAGCGCTTAAAAAGCCGATGCCGCTCGCGGAGACATTGACGATGGTAGTATAAATTTCTTCATCGTCTCGAATCATCACCGAGCTTTTATAGGTGGCAAAGCGCGGCGCGCAGCGTTTGTCTTGGGTGGTATAGTGAATAGCGCTGTTGGGCATACTTAACCTAAGGAAGTTAATGAAATCGGTTTTTTAACTATACCAAAAAAAGAAGAGTGTAAACAACCGGTTAATGCCGATAGAGTGTGATTTATGCGTAATTGTCCGGTTGAGCGTAAAAATGAAGGGGTTCTTTTCCGAGCAGGCCGGTTAGATTTGGGTGTCTTCGGCTGGCTCTTGTGGGCGAACAATGCCCAAAGTGGCTTGCATTTCGGCAACGCGTTTCAAAATGGCATGGTACTCTTCGGGTACTTTGCGTAATTTAACGCCAACAACATATTCGTCTTCGGCTTCGTTGACTCTAACGACTTCGATAGGAAGATGTAGCATCGACGGTTGCGCCGTTTCTTTACTTGCCTCATTGAACTGACTCAGAGCTTCAATATTATAGAGCAGGTCATCCTGTTCACCCGGTTGCAGTTCAATCGCACACAGTAGGCCGAGGCCGCTGGCCGAAAGGTCGATAATGGTGGTGTAGATTTCCTGATTTTCGTGGATAAGTACAGAGCTTTTATAGGTGTGATAACGGGGTTCTCTGCGTTTTTCTTCCGCGGAATCTTCATTAAGAGCGGTATTGTCTTCAGTCATCAGGCACCTCGCAGGGTCAGGAAAAGCGTTAGGCAGGTCACCGTTTTGATTCTAACGCTAATATTCACAATAAATCAATGGAATATATTTAATCAGGCAGAAGCCAAGGATTCATAGAGGCTTAGATAATCTCGGTTCGGGAAATCCAGTTTGACGCCGATATGGCTTTGAGATTGCAGTTTATAGCAATGTTTGACCTCGGCTTTGAACTGAAATGAGGTGATTTTTTGGGCGGCGGCGATATCGAAATGCACCTCGACGCGTTCATGGCGCGGGATTTCTACATCGGCCATAAACCCGATGCCGTGTTTTGAAAAATCCGTCATAACGGCATACAGGGTTCGGTCGTTAGTAATTAAAATAACGGGACGGCTGGATGGGAGGCGTTTTGCCAGGCGTTTTTCGGTGAGGGTCTGAGGATTCAGGTTGCTTGCTGTCATGGTGGGCCTTTTACTTAATTTGTTTACTATCCTAACGATAATGCAATACGTTCTAAAATGAATAGTTTTTAACGCGTATAAAAAGAAGTTATTAAAGGAAGTGTTAATGCCCAGGGCCATGGTTATAATGCTTTGAAAACATAAACATTAATGGAAAGATGTATGGCAGTAAGAAGTTATCGCGGGATTTTGCCGCAATTGAGTGATAGCAGTTGGGTGGATGAATCGGCGGTGGTCATCGGCAAATGCCGGCTGGGAGAAGATGCCAGTATTTGGCCCAATGCGACCCTGCGTGGCGATGTGAATGATATTGTGATTGGCGATCGCACCAATATTCAGGACGGTTGTGTGCTGCATACAACGCATGAAAGTGCCACATCAAAAGGTTCCAGATGCATTGTCGGCAAAAATGTGACGGTAGGTCACAATGTCGTCCTGCACGGTTGTATTATCGAAGACGAATGTTTGATTGGCATGGGTGCCGTGGTGCTCGATAACGCCGTGGTACAAAAGCATGTGTTCGTAGGCGCCAATAGCCTGGTGCCGCCGGGTAAGGTATTGGAAAGCGGTTATTTGTATGTGGGTTCGCCGGTCAAGCAGGTTCGGCCGCTGACCGAGCAGGAGATCGCTTTTTTTAAATACTCGGCCGATCATTACGTCAAATTGAAAAATGACTATGTAGCGGAAGCATAATGGAAACCATCGCGCAAAGCCTTTGGGGGCAGCTGATTATGACCCTGGTTTTCGGCTTTCTGACGGGGCTGGAGTTGCGGACGTATGTTAATCGCTACCATCCGGATAGAAATGAGCTGTTTTTTGGAACGGTCCGCACTTTGAGTTTTACCGCGGTCGGCGGTTTTGTGCTCTATCTGTTGGATGCCTGGTATTTTCTGGTCGGCATGGTTGGGCTGACGGCGCTGTTTCTGCTGTATTACCACGATGCCCTGAAGCGCAAGAGTGCCAGTGTGTTGCTCTATTGGGTTTGGCTGCTGGTCTATACCTATGGTGCCTTGGCCTTGACGCAGCCGTTTTGGGTGTTGGCACTGGTGTTTGTGACGCTGGTGCTGGTATTGAATGCCAAACAAAGCATCGAGCAGATGGTGGCGAAGATATCCGGCGAAGAGTTGACCATTTTGGCCAAGCTGGTGTTGCTCAGTGGAATTATTCTACCGTTGCTGCCGAATGAGGTTCTGCATCCGATGTTGCCGGTGTCGCCGTTCAAAATCTGGCTGGCGGTGGTGGTGGTTTCATCGGTCTCCTATATCGGCTATATCGCGCAAAAATATTTCTTCAAAGAGCAGGGGGTTATGGTCACCAGTGTCTTTGGGGGAATTTATTCATCCACGGCGACGACCGTGGTGTTGGCGAAGAAATCACAGGAAATTCCGCGCCAGAGCTACAAGATGACGGCCGCCATCCTCATCGCCACCGGTTTGATGTATCTGCGCTTGTGGACGATAGCGGCGGTGTTCTTTTGGGAGGTGGCGCTGGCGCTGCTGCCTTATCTGACGGTTTTTGCGCTGCTGACGTTTGCCTTGGCGATGGTCTATGCTTATAAGGAGCGCCGGCAAACGGATAACAAGCAGGTTTCGTCGCCCACCGGCAACCCGCTGGAGCTGAAAGTGGCGTTTATCTTTGCGACGATGTTTGTGTTGATGGCGGTGGTCACGCAGTTGGTGAACCAGCATTTTGGTGATACCGGTTTGCGCTACCTGTCGGTCATCGTCGGTTTTACCGATATTGATCCGTTTGTGTTGTCGTTACTTAACGGCAGTTATGCGACCGAGCATACCACCATTGCCGGGGCGATTTTGATTGCGGCCGGTTCCAATAACTTCCTCAAAGCGGTGTATGCGCTGGTATTGGGGGAGCCGCGTGCCGGCAAGTTTGCCGCCAGTTGGTTGTTTGTGCTGGGAGGCGTGACGATTTTGGCCGGTTGGTTGGCGTTTAACTGATCAGGCTTTTGCCGAGATCAGCTCTCTTACCGCGTCGATAACCGGCTGGGTTTGCGGGCGAACGCCGCGCCACAGGTAAAACGCTTCCGCGGCCTGACCGACCAGCATACCCAGTCCGTCCATGGTTTGGCAGCTGGGTTGGGCCGCTTTGGCCCATTCCAAGAGTACGGTCGGTTCGGCGCCGTACATCATGTCGTACACCAGCGTGTCGGGGCCGATAACCGTCGTGCTGATCGGCGGCAGCTTGCCTTCCAGGCTGGCAGACGTGCCGTTGATGACAATGTCGTAAGCTCCCTCGGGAATGTCTTCCCAGCCGCTGGCCGTAATTGGTATGTTCGTATCGAAACGGTTGCCCAATACTTCGGCCCGTTTAGCCGTACGGTTGGCAATGTGCACACGCGAAGGCTGCTTTTCCAACATGGGTTGCAGTATCCCCTGCACCGCGCCGCCGGCCCCTAGAATCAATACGCTTTTCCCCGCAAACGGGCGCTGTCCGTTGATTTCGATATCGTTGACCAGACCGATGCCGTCGGTGTTATCGCCAAAAGTGGTGCCGTCCTCTCTGAATATAAAGGTATTGACCGCCTGCGCGATCTCGGCGCGCGGCGAACGTTCGTCGGCATACTCAAACGCATCGAGCTTGTAAGGCACGGTGATGTTAATGCCTTTGTAGCCGCGGCGTTTGAGGTCTTCCATCGCCCAGGCAAAGCTGGTTTCTTCGCTGTCGATCAGAATGGCTTCATACACCAAATCTTGTTGGGTCTGTTCGGCAAACAAACTTGCTAATAGCCAGCTATTAGCTGCGTTTTCCGCCACAATCAGCCAATTTTTTCCTCATTTTTCTCTCGCGCCCCACTCGTGCAAAGCTCTCATTAAAAAACTCAACAGGCCGGGTAGCTGTGCTTGACCCGGCCTGTTGAGTTTAAAAAACGTTCAGTTGAAAGCTTGGTTGGCGTCTTCACGCAGCCAGATGGCGGCGAGTTTGGCGTAATAGGTCAAAATACCGTCGGCGCCGGCGCGTTTGCAGCTCAATAGGGTTTCCAAAACCACGGCACGTTCGTCGATCCAGCCGTTCTGCGCGGCCGCCTTGATCATCGCGTATTCGCCGCTGACATGATAGACATAGGTCGGTGCTTTGAATTCGTCTTTGACGCGACGCACAATGTCCAGATACGGTACGCCCGGCTTGACCATGACCATATCGGCGCCTTCGTTGAGGTCAAGCGATACCTCATGCAGCGCTTCGTTGCTGTTGGCCGGATCCATCTGGTAGGTTTTTTTGTTGCCTTTGCCCAAGTTGGCGGCGGAGCCGACCGCATCGCGGAACGGCCCGTAGTAAGCCGAGGCGTA
>JACXUQ010000403.1 GCA_014763835.1 Thiotrichales bacterium | reverse complement strand
CTAAATAAACGATACTTTGATATGGGCTATTGTAGCCTTTTCAAGGCAGGGCGGGAAAACAATAGGCTCAGCAACGAAGGTTAAATGACGGAGCCTTTGCCAAAATTAAGCGGCAATCAGACGTGCGTAGAGATGCCCGGCCTGAGCCTGTTCATCCGGTGGCAGCCCCATATTGTCAATACGGATAAAGTCATCCGGCGAATAATTGGCCGGCACCTCCACTATACAGGAACCGCTGGGTGCCTCCAGACGAATCTGTTTACCGGCCACCAGCAGCGGTCTGGCCACTTGAAACACGCCGTACAAGTCGGCACCTTTGAGTTGCCACTTAAGACTTTCCTGCTTGATATTGAAGCGCACCAAAAAGTCGCCCGGCTTGCCGCCAAACAGTCCGCTGTAGCCTTTGCCGGCGAGCCGGAAAGTTTTACCCATCAGGGCTTCGCGGGTGAATTTCATGCGCACTTTCAAACCCGGGATATAGAACGACCCCAAACGCAACAGCCGGATCGCATAACGCAGCGTCAACGGATAGGTAATCACACGATCTTTGCCGTCAATCGGCTTTTGATGGCGATAAGCACCGGAGTAGAACGACGAGGCGTTCTCCGGGCCACGCTCTTGAGTCGAAGGCTCTTCTGTAGCACCCTCATAGAAACGTCTGGCGTGCGTTTTTGGGGGATAAGGCGTTTGTGAAGTTTGGAAGTCTCGCCAATAAGCATCACGGTATTTGCTGAGAATCTCATAGGCCTCTGCAATTTCCTGGAACTTGCGCTGGGCATCATGAATTTTGGAGACATCGGGATGGTAACGCCGTGCAAGTCTGCGATAGGCTTGCTTAACCGTCTGTGAACACGCTTGCTGGTGCACACCCAATACGGCAAAATAATCGACACTTTTTACGGTTTTGTTTTCGCCCATAAAAGACGCTTTAAAACGACGAAATTCACGGCAATTCAATACAGTAGAATGGTTTTCGCTTAAATTCTCCCTAACCATGCATCATATCGGCGATAATACCCGCTCAAATTGAATGTAATTTGACGTTTTAGAGGTAAGAAAATGAGTATTGAACAAACATTAATGGAGCGTAGCGGTTCCAAATGCGAACTATGTGGTGCCACTGAGCACTTAAGCGTCATGGAAGTAACGCCAAGCGATGGCAGTGCCGAACAATCCATTCTGGTCTGCGAAACATGCAAAACCCAAATTGAAAACCCGGAACAGACAGATTCCAACCACTGGCGCTGCCTTAACGACAGTATGTGGTCACCGGTTCCGGCGGTACAGGTCACGGCTTACCGCATGCTGCACCGTCTGAGTGGCGAAGGCTGGCCACAAGCGCTGTTGGACATGATGTATATGGAAGATGACACTCGCGCTTGGGCAGAATCGGGGCTGCCTGCCGAGAGTCATGACGACACGCCTAAAACCGTTGACAGCAACGGCACCGAACTGCACGCCGGCGACAGTGTGACCTTGATTAAGGATCTGGATGTCAAAGGGGCAGGCTTCACCGCCAAACGCGGCACCTTGGTTAAAAACATCCGTCTGACCGATAACCCATTGCACATTGAAGGCAAGGTCAACGGTACGGATATCGTTTTGGTCGCGGCTTATCTGAAAAAGGCATAAGCCTCTAAGGTGTGCTGATACGCCAAGCATCGCGACCCGGCCTGTTGAGATTTTAAAAACGTTTTAAACGCAAGCAACTCAACAAAGCCACCGTCATAAAAAAACCGCTTAAAAGCGGTTTTTTTATGACTTGTTCAGCTAATATTTTCAGGCAAGCGAGTGCGGCAGATAAGCGCGAATCTCTTTCGGCGACAAACCGGTTACATTTTTGTCCAAGGTAAACACCACCTGTTTGGAAACGCGCGAACCGAAAGCGCTGCGCAAGTCACCCAGAAAAGACGGTGCGGCAATCACAAACAGACGCTCATATTTATTCTGATTAAGTTCGTCGCACAGATGGGTCGCAACCGTTTTGGCGAAATTAATTTCTTCCTGTTCTTTCGGGGTCGTTTCGTCGTCATAGGCGTGTCCGCCACCGCCAAAGTTACCACGCCCTTTTCCGGGCAGGTCCGTATCGAGTGTCTGCTCGTGCAATCTCGCCTGCGGATGGGTCAATGTCTCTATTTCAATCAGGTCTGCAACTGAATTTTCAGCTGTAAAAATACGTGCTCGGCTACTGTCTGCTACTAGAATCCATGCTGGTTTCATTACTCTCACCTCATCTGACATCGGTTGACTTGGATTGTGCTTTATCAAAATTAAACAGACAAATTCACAACTCCGGATGAAAATTCATTGTACGCCTATGTGATTAAAAAATGATAGAGAGCTTTGCACGAGTGGGGCGCGAGAGAAAAATGAGGAAAAAATTGGCTGATTGTGGCGGAAAACGCAGCTAATAGCTGGCTATTAGCAAGTTT
>JACXUQ010000402.1 GCA_014763835.1 Thiotrichales bacterium | reverse complement strand
GACGACCTGCCGGCGGAGCTCGATGAAACCCACCGCCTCAAACTGCTGGAACTGTTGCAGGTGTTGCATATCCAGCATCTGGTGACCAGCACCTCCGAAAGTCTCATCCCCATCCTCAACCCCGATACCAGCCGACTCTGGCGGATCGAACACGGCCGTTTTTCGCTCAATCCTGTCCCATAACCACCCCATACGCCGCTCTACTTAGCGCTATCTTTATTTAACGAATCGTGGTTATAATTTTTGGGTGCTGACGACAGTTCCTGCCGACACGGCACATTCAAAAAACAAAAAGAGGATATTTCATGACTGAGAATCAAACTGCCGAGGTTCAGCCGGCCTCGCCCAATGCCGGATTGCCACCGGTTTCGACCACCATTCCGCTGATTATTTACGTACTCTATCTGCTTAACCTGATCGTGCCCATCACCAGCCTGGTGGGTGTGGTCATGGCCTACATCAATCGCGGCGATGCGGTGACTTTCCTGCAAACGCACTACCGCTTCCAAATCCGTACCTTCTGGATCGGTCTGCTGTACGGCATTGTCGGCGCACTGCTGACTGCCATTCTAATCGGCTGGCTGATTTTGATCTTTACGCTGGTATGGTTTATCGTGCGTTGTGTCATCGGCATTAAATACCTTAACAAACACCAGGCCGTTCCCGATCCTGGCAGCTGGATGTTCGGCGGTTAACATTCACTCGAAACCACCCTTTCAAAACTGAACAGGCCGGGTAAGAAAATTCCTACCCGGCCTGTTCAGTTTTTATTTGACGCCTTTAACGACTATTTCACTTCAACCTGCTTGCTGGTTCCGTTACGCTCTTTTTTCGGCAACACGACTTCCAGCACGCCATCCTTTGTGGCAGCACTGACATTTTCACCATCCACATTATCCGGCAGGGTGAAACTGCGCTCAAACTTGCCGTAACTGCTTTCCATGCGGTAGTAATCGTCCTTTTTAACCTCTTCCTTGGTCTTGCGTTCACCGCAAATGGTCAGTCGATTGTCCTTCACTTCGACCTTGATATCCTCTTTCTTGACACCCGGCAGATCGACCTCGATATGGTAGGCGTAATCGCCTTCACGGGTATTGACCGACGGGGTAAAGGCATTGAGATTGCTCTCTGTCGTCGCCGGCACGGCGTTTTGCCAGCGACGCTCCAAATCACGCAGCTCTTTGAACGGATCAAAATTTCTTAAAAACAGGCTCATGATATCCCTCCCTATCATCAACAATGGCTTGAAATTCCGCTCAACACCACTTTAAAGAGCGAAATTGGAGGTTTAAGTTTATACCCACCTGTGGTTTAAATTATTGTTTTGAATCAATTTAATTCATATTAAAGCGTCTCTTGGCCAGATTCCTTGCACCATCCCTGTTTTTTGCAGGCAGAGACCCCACTCCACACCTGCGATTAAACTCGAAAATACCCTCTAATTCATTGATTTATAAGCACTTGTATAACCATTTTTAGTTTATGCAAATCAGCATCAATTATGGTAGAATTACAGGAATATTTTTGCATTCAAAATTACAT
>JACXUQ010000401.1 GCA_014763835.1 Thiotrichales bacterium | reverse complement strand
TTTACTCCATAGTTGCTGAAATAATGGAGGGGGCAATAATGGCTGCCCACCACTAAACAGGTAGTTGGTAACGGACATCTGCAAACCGATTTGGACGGGGAAAATAAAAAAGCCCTGTATTTACAAGCAAATAACAGGGCTTTTAAGACATTCTTGGACGGGCAAAAAAACTATTCGATGTTTTGAATCTGTTCGCGCATCTGTTCGATCAATACTTTCAACTCCACACTGATTTGCGAGGTGCGGCTGTCGGCCGATTTTGAGCCGAGCGTGTTGGCTTCGCGGTTGAGTTCCTGCATCAGAAAATCCAGACGGCGGCCAATAGCCTCATTTGACTTCAACGTATGCGTCACTTCGAGCAGATGGGTGCGCAGGCGATCCAACTCCTCCTGTACATCGAGCTTCTGCGCCAGGATGGCGATCTCCTGATGGAGACGCATTTCATCGACTTCATCCAGCAGGGTGAGGATGCGTTGGCGCAGCTTTTCGGTCTGCCCGGCGATGATTTCCGGCAGCAGCTGTTGTGCCTGCTCGACCAGTTGTTCGATAGATTGACAGCGCTGGCGGATAATGTCGGCCAGCACCGCGCCTTCGCGTTCGCGGTGCGCATTGAGGGCGTCGATGGCGCTTGGCAGGGCGCGCAGAATGTCGTTTTCACGCTGTGTTTCATCCTGGTCGTTGCCGGAACCCGATTGCAGAACCCCAGGCCAGTTCAGCAGCTCCAGCGGATTGACATGGGTGGCTTCCGGCAAAGCCTGTTGCACTTGGCTGACCGCCTGGCTCAAGGCTGAGAGCACGGCGGGATTGATCTCCAGCGACCCGGCCTGCTGGGTTTCGTGAACCTTCAGCGAGACCTCCACCTTGCCGCGCTGCAATGCGGCCTTGAGCTGGTCGCGGATGGCCATTTCCAGATGGCGCAGGTTGTCCGGCAGTTTGAAGTAGGTTTCCAGAAAACGTTGGTTGACCGAGCGGATTTCCCAGCTGAAACTGCCCCAGTCGGCGGTATGTTGTGTGCGTGCAAAGGCGGTCATGCTTTTCATTAAATCGG
This sequence comes from Thiotrichales bacterium, assembly GCA_014763835.1. Classification (GTDB taxonomy): domain Bacteria; phylum Pseudomonadota; class Gammaproteobacteria; order Thiomicrospirales; family Thiomicrospiraceae; genus Thiomicrorhabdus. The sequence goes on along the minus strand of JACXUQ010000401.1, from coordinate 501 downwards.
CTCCATCGCTGCCCGGAAAGGGCTCATTGGTTTATAATGCGGGACAGTTTCAAATTACGTAAAGGATACCCCAATGAGCAGTCAGACACCAAGTATTCGTCCGAGCGGACGTCAGCCCGACCAGATGCGTGCCGTCAAGATCACCCAGGGCTTCACCAAACACGCCGAAGGCTCGGTGTTGGTCGAATTCGGCGATACCAAAGTGATCTGCACCGCGACCGTGGAAGAGAGTATCCCGCCGTTTCTGCGCGGGCAGGGGCAAGGCTGGGTGACGGCGGAGTACGGAATGTTGCCGCGCTCCACCGGCACGCGCATGCGCCGTGAAGCGTCCAGCGGCAAGCAGAGCGGGCGCACCCAGGAGATTCAGCGTCTGATCGGGCGTTCGTTGCGCGCGGCGGTGGATATGAAAAAGCTCGGCGAGCGCACCGTGTTTATCGATTGCGATGTCATCCAAGCCGACGGCGGCACGCGTACCGCGTCCATTACCGGTTCGTTTATCGC
>JACXUQ010000400.1 GCA_014763835.1 Thiotrichales bacterium | reverse complement strand
GAGGAAAAAATTGGCTGATTGTGGCGGAAAACGCAGCTAATAGCTGGCTATTAGCAAGTTTTTCAACAAAAATCAGACGGTTTTTAACCATTTTTATTCTTGCAACCATCTCGTGCAAAGCTCTCATAATGATTTCAACATTAAAAACTAACGGAATACCCATGAAAACCGTACTTGCCATTGAAACCTCCACTGCAGCCTGCTCCGTTGCTTTGTTGCACGGTGGAGACTGTTTCAGCGTGTTTGAAATGCAACCACAAAAGCATGCCATTCGCGTACTGCCGATGGTGCATGAGGTGCTTGCGCAAGCCGGCATTCAGCCCGAGCAAATCGATTTGCTGGCCTTCGGCGAGGGGCCGGGGGCTTTTACCGGTATCCGCATTGCCGCCGGCGTAGTGCAGGGGTTGGCATTGGGCTGGAACAAGCCGGTACAAGGCATCTCCTCACTGGAGGCAACGGCCTTTAGTGGATTGCAAAAACGTCCAGACGCAGGCGAACAAACCTGGCTGGCGCTGCTGGATGCGCGTATGGGCGAGGTCTATCTGCAGTATGGCCGTTATGATAAAGCCAAGGCGCTTTGGCAGGCCGATTCCGCCCAGTTGTTGGATATGCCGCATCTCAATGCGGTTTTGGATAAATTGCTTGTAACACAGGTTCCCGTAGCGTTTGGCGACATCGACCTGGCATATCCGGAGGTCAGCGCCCGTTTTGCTGATTGGACGCATATGCTGCCAAGCGCCGAAGCGGTCGCTTATCTGGCCAGAATCAAACAATCAACGGGTAAAGCACTGACTGAAAGCGTGCCCTTACCGGTGTATTTGCGTAATCAGGTCGCGGAAACCATTGAACAGCGCCGTGCCAAAACGGTTTGAAGGCACGCAAAAAAACTCAACAGGCCGGGTTGTGCCTATAAAATAGGCAGAATTGCAGAAGTTTAAGAGATTATTGGATTTTTTGGATTTGAACATTCCTTACGCACAATTTTATCCACAGTATTTGTGAATAAAGCGGCGTTGTACACAACCCCTAAAGCCCGCCAGTTCGGGCTTATCGTCGGATAAAGGAGGCGATATGCACCATTATCAAACCATTTTGGCCGCAGTGGACTTTTCCGCCCATAGCGAACAGGCCTTGGCACGTGCTTTGCAACTCGCACAAATTTACCATGCACGCTTGCAAGTGTTGCATGTGGTCGATATTCCGACCTATCCGGTACTTGAAGATGTCGCCGTTACCGGTATGCCAGGTGTATGGGATACCGAGTTCAGTGGTGTTATGATGGAGGAGGCCGGTAAAAAGCTGGCCGCGTTGGGGGCCAATCTCAATATTCCGCAAGAGCAGCTGAAACTGTTTGGCGCGGTTTTGTTGTTACTCGTCAGCACCTGGAGTTACGCCCAATCGTTTGAAGTCGGTGAGACCGTATTTGTCGCCTTTCCCGCCGGCAACGTCAAGGACGATGCTTTCATTGTCGGCAAGGTCACTCGCATTACCCCGCAAGGCAATTACCAGCTTGCGGTCGAAGACTATGTCGAAGGCCATGATTACGGTTCCTCATGCGTGCCCATTAGCAAACACACTCAAGATCAGGGGCTAGGCGAGGGTTGGCAATTGTGGCAGGACACCACCAAACTGGATAAGCAGCGTTTGGAATATGTCGTGCCGAAAGAATCCGTTATGAAACTTGACGAAGGCAAACACTTCTTTATTGAACGCAACAATCTCTATATTGTGTTTGGCCGCTGGAAATCGGATGCACCGATGCTGACCGTTGAACGATTGGAACGTGCTGAGCGCGAAGCCAAAAACGCCGGTCTGGATGACATGCTTCCTGCACTCGAACTGGCCAAACTTCATCGCCAGAGTTTCTATGGCGAGAATGCCCGCCCACTTTACGCCTTTGAAACGATTGCACCGCTGAACACAGCCGTTGAAGCGGTTTTGGATTTACTCAACAAGGACAAATCTCTCAATAAGTTATGGCGTGCCAATCCGCGTGACTGGCAAGCAATCAGCGAGTCGAGCCGTGACTATTTTCTGGTGGATGCAATCGATAAGATTGTGACGGATGCAAGAAGCCAGCTCTATGAAGAGGGCACGGAGAACGCGAACCCTCAGGTTTTGGCTAATCTGAAAAAGAATCTTGAAAAGCTGAAGCGTTAAAGGCAACAGCGGTGCCTATCTTAAATAAGACGGGCACCCGCTTTAAAAACGTGCGATAACTATTTGTTAAAGTGATAATATTCCTGATTCAAGTAATCCGCCAATTGCTCCACTTCCTCTTCCCACATGCCGGCATTGAGATTGTCGTTGCAGAACTGTACCGCCTTGACTAATTTGGGGTAACTGTTGGTTTTTTGCGGATTATACGGCTTGGCGGTATGACAACTCATGCACTGGGCTTTATCATGTAAAACCTTGCCCGGATGGGGTTCGGCAAAAACACTGCCTGACATAAACATTAAACCGGCATAAGTAGCGACTGCAGATAAATTGATTGAGCGATTCATCATAACCTCCAATGTAATGAGCCAAACTCAAAGTTCATTCTACAGGGTTGTTTTTATAAGTCCCATTTAATTTAGTTGATTGAAAAACAATAATTTTTATAGACCATGTAAATAGAGAGCTTTGCACGAGATGGCTACACGAATAAAAATGGTTAAAAATAGCCTGATTTTTGTTGAAAAACTTGCTAATAGCGAGCTATTAGCTGC
>JACXUQ010000399.1 GCA_014763835.1 Thiotrichales bacterium | reverse complement strand
AAACAGCGTTTGGCCAAAGGCGCACAGGGGCAATACAGTGCCAATGAAGCGAAGATTCTGAATGCCTCGCATGTGATTCTGTTTTGCAGTAAGACCGATTTAAGCGACGCTTATCTGCAACACCTGTTGGACAATGAAGAGCAGGACGGGCGTTTTCCCACCCCCGAAAACAAGGTTATGGCTGGTAAGGTGCGCGCCTTTTATGCGGATTTGCATAGAAAAGAACTTAAAGATACCGTGTATTGGATGGAAAAGCAGGTATATCTGAATATGGGGACCATTCTATTGGGTGTTGCGGCTTTGGGGATTGATGCCGTGCCGATTGAAGGCATTGACAAGCCGATTCTCAATGCAGAATTTGGATTGGCGGCGCAAGGTTATACGGCCGTTGCCATGGTCGCGATGGGCTATCGTGCCGAGGATGATTTTAATGCGGCTTTACCGAAGTCACGCTTGCCGCAAGAAGAAATCTTTACGTTTTTGAAATAAGTCGCCTTCAGCTTGCGGGCAGACCTGATAGGTCAGGTCTGCAAGGCTCGTGGCTGACGCTTACGCCTTATTTTGGGTGTTGTTATGGCCGCCACGTGGTTTACGCGCTGGCCTGCGAGCAGGTTGTGTGGAAGCGTCTTTTACCCCCTTTTGAGGCGGTTTCGGGCGCGGCTGACGGGCCGATTGCGGTTTCTCGCTGTGGCTGCGTGCAGGCTGCTTGCCGCTTGGCTGCACGTTATTATCAGGCGCGGCGCTGAATTCTTTCGGTTTTTTCGGCTTTTTGGGCTTTTTGGGTTTAATGCCCAGTTTGGATGCCGGTACCGGTGTGGCAGGTTCAAAACCGCTAACCGTTTGGCGTGGCAGTATCTGGTTAATCAGGTTTTCAATTCCCACCAGCTCGGCGTGTTCTTCGGCACATACCAATGAAATGGCCTCGCCGTTGGCGCCTGCACGGCCGGTACGGCCAATGCGGTGTACATAGTCTTCGGCGACATTGGGCAGTTCAAAGTTAATAACGTGCGGCAGCTGGTCGATGTCGATACCGCGCGCGGCGATGTCGGTGGCCACCAGCACCTGCAGTTTGTTGGCCTTAAACTCGGTTAGGGCGCGAATCCGCGCATTCTGACTTTTATTGCCGTGGATGGCGGCCGCGCTGATGCCCTGTTTGGCAAGCTGTTCCGCCAGGCGGTTGGCGCCGTGTTTGGTGCGGGTGAACACCAGTACCTGATACCAATTGTGCGTTTTGATCAGCTGAATCAGCAGCTTGGTTTTGGCGCTTTTATCAACTTCGTAAATCGACTGTTTAATGGTGTCCGCGGTGGAGTTTTTGGGCGCGACCGAAATCTCCACCGGATTGTGTACCAGATCCTTCGCCAGTGCGCGGATGTCGTCGCTAAAGGTGGCCGAGAACAACAGATTCTGACGCTTCGGCGGCAGCAGTGTCAGAATCTTTTTGATATCGCGGATAAACCCCATATCGAGCATGCGGTCGGCCTCATCCAGCACCAATAACTCCAAGTGGTCGAAGCGGATGGCATTCTGCTGGTAGAGGTCAAGCAGGCG
>JACXUQ010000398.1 GCA_014763835.1 Thiotrichales bacterium | reverse complement strand
GCATACTCAATCATTGATGCGCCTTTTTGCTTTTTAACTTGTTTAGCCTTTACCATCTGCATAACGTTTGATTCATTAACCATTTTCTTATCCTCGATTGTTAACATCGCCTCGACCGGCGTGTTACGTATTAAATCTTAAGCAAAATTACTCTTCAATTAATTTTATGGTTTTTTATAAACAAATCTTTTGATTAGCGGATAAGTAAAACTTACACACGATTACGCACTGGCTTTTATAACACCCAAGCAGTTGATATTAAATGGTTTTATTATTCTTTTACACCCATAAATAGTTAATATAAAAGCATGCCCTTATATTAGTAATCGCTAATTTAATACGGGTTTCAGGCACAAAAAAACCGACACAAAGGTCGGTTTTTTATCATTTTAAAAACTGAACAGGCCGGGTGGCTTACATCATTTCCAGATCACCCAAAACCGATTCCACGCCGGCAATCGCGCAGGCTTCGTCGTCTTTACCATCCGGCGCACCACTCACGCCCACCGCACCGTATAGCTTGCCGCCGGCCTGAATCGGGGTTGAACCCGCCATAAACGCCAGACCTTCACCCATGGTTTGTAATGGGCTGTTGGTACGCCCGCCCAGCTCGGACCCTTTAACGTTAAACATCACTGCCGTATAGGCCTTTTTCTGGCTGATGCTCAACGAGACCGGCGGCGCAATGGTATCACGCAACTGCGCCAGGGTAATGCCGTTACGATCCACCACGGTGACACTCACCGGAATGCCTTTTTCACGACAGGCTTTAATGGTATTCACCGCAATCGTATTGGCTACATCCATGGTAATAACAGAAACATTCACCACCATCGGCTCTTCGGCCTGTGCCGGCGCAACTGCAGCCATCATGGCACCACCGAACAAAACCGCGCTCATCATTTTCTTCAATTTCAATTTTGACATTCTGTCCTCCGGCTATTGCAAGAATTGGGCAAGCTGCTGTCTTCAGAGCAACTCGCCATCCATATTAAGAACGCGCATCATCCTTGATTTTAGATGGCTTTCAGTGGCTTTCAAACGATTAAGTGTGTGAGCAAACCCACTCATCACCGACCTAACACACGTTAGTCCCGAATTAATGTAACAAAAAACATCTCAGACCCACAGGGAAATATTGCGTATTTCACGATTAAAAACTCAACAGGCCGGGTCAAACGCTCCAAACAAAAAAGCCCCGTCAGCTAACTGAACGGGGCTTGCAATCATCTTAAAGGTATCTACCGTTTAAATCGCTCTAGGATTTTATACCTTTTGCGTGGCGGCCAAACGCGCCGCTTCTTCCTGCTGTTTGACACCGCCGTGCCACTGCCAGATGTAGTACAGCAACGGAATGACCAACAACGTCAACACGGTTGAAGACAGCGTACCGAAAATCAACGATACCGCCAAACCGCCGAATACCGGATCGGTAATCATAATCATCGAACCGAATATAATCGCCAAAGCAGTCAGCAGAATCGGACGGAAACGCACCTTACCGGCTTCAATCACCGCATCTTTCAACGACTGCCCTTCACGACGGTATTCCAAGA
>JACXUQ010000039.1 GCA_014763835.1 Thiotrichales bacterium | reverse complement strand
GTGACCATTCAGGCGCAGGTATTGCAGCTGCTCAAGCAGCTTCGCGATCAGCGCGGCCTGTCGATTCTGTTTATCACCCACGATATGGGCGTAGTGCACGAAATGGCCGACCGCGTGGCGGTGATGCGCCACGGCGAGATTGTCGAGCAGGCGGACAAGACCCATTTCTTTAGCCATCCGCAACATCCCTACACGCAGAAACTCCTGCAGGATGCGATTCCGCAACACCATTACCGTCCTATCGAGGAAACAGCGCCGCTGCTCAAGGTCAATGATCTAAAGGTACATTTTCCGATTAAAAAGGGGATCTTTCAGCGCACCGTCGGTTATGTCAAAGCGGTGGATGGCGTCACTTTGGAAATTCCCAAAGGGCAGACGTTGGCGCTGGTGGGCGAGTCGGGCAGCGGCAAGAGTACGATCGGTCAGGCGATTCTGAAACTGGTCAATACGACGGATGGCACCGTGGCTTTTCATTCTGGCCATGCCGAGATCGATCTGACAAGGCTCAATGAAAAGCAGATGCGGCCATTGCGCAAAAAAGTGCAGGTGATCTTCCAGGACCCGTTTTCGGCATTGAATCCGCGCATGACCATTGGTGAGATTATCCGTGAGGGGATGACCAGTTTGAAAGTAGGGCCTAAAGACAAGGCCGGGCAGGATCAGCGTATTGAGGCGCTTTTAACGCAGGTGGGGCTGTTGCCGGAACACAAACACCGTTATCCGCATGAGTTTTCCGGCGGGCAGCGCCAGCGCATCGGCATTGCGCGCGCTTTGGCGGTCGAGCCGGAGCTGATTATCTGCGACGAGCCCACCAGTGCCTTGGATGTGTCGGTACGCGCTCAGGTATTGGCCTTGCTGGAGTCGTTGCAGCAGCAGTATCAGATGTCGTATCTGTTTATTACCCATGACCTGTCGATCATTCCGGCGATCGCGCACCGCGTGGCGGTCATGCAGACAGGACGGATTGTCGAGCAGGGGAGTGTCGAAACGATTATGCGCAGCCCGCAGCACCCTTATACGCAGCAGTTATTGGCGTCCGCACCGCAATTGGTGCGCGATGCGCTGGCCAGTTGATTGAGCACAAAGGCGAGCTGATGAGGTTGGAGTATTTATTGGCATGGTTGCCGATGGTATTGATCGCCATCGCTAATGGCGCTATTCGCGAAAAAATCTTTATAAAACGCTATTCAGAACGCACTGCCCACCAGCTTTCCTCGGTGACGCTGCTGCTGGCGTTTTATCTGTATACAAGTTGGTTGCATTCAACTTGGCCGTTGTTGAATGAAGTGCAGGCGTTACAGGTCGGTTTGATGTGGGTGGCTATGACGGTGGCTTTTGAATTTATCTTCGGTCATTTTGTGATGCACCATTCGTGGGAAAAGCTGCTTGCCGATTACGATCTGCGTAAAGGCCGCGTCTGGTCGTTAGTGCTATTGGGCGTGGGGATGATGCCCTATGTGGTCTATAGGTTTTGAGTTTAACTTTCTGATTTAAAAGGGTTTATGATGTTTGGTTTTATCGGTCGCAATATGCTTACCGGCCTGTTCACCGTACTGCCGGTGGCCTTGACGCTCTATCTGTTCTACTGGTTGGCGGTGACGGCGGAATCGCTGTTGGGCGGTTTGATCCGTCAGGTTGTGCCCGGTCAATTCTACTGGCCGGGCATGGGGGTGATCGCCGGGCTGCTGGTATTGTTTGCCATCGGGGTTTTGATGCACGCCTATGTGGTGCGGCTGATCTTCGGCAAGTTTGAGGGGTTGTTTGAGCGCCTGCCCGGCGTTAAGCCGATCTACCGCGCCATGCGGGATTTTTTCGACTACTTCCGTCCGCAGAAAGAGCAGGAGTTTTCGCAGGTGGTGGCGGTGACCTTCGGCGATAGCGGTATGAAGTTGATTGGCTTCATTACCCGCGCGGATGCCGACAAATTGCCCGAAGGCTTTAACGATAACGAAAGCGTGCTGGTGTATCTGCCGCTGAGTTATATGATTGGTGGTTATACGGTGCTGGTGCCGCAAACCGCTGTAACGCGTCTGGATATGACGATGGATGAAGCGATGCGCTTTACGTTGACGGCCGGTTTGGCCTCGACTGAGGATAAAAAGCAGGCGGCCAAAAGAAACCGTTAAAGATGAATCGAAAAAATCAGGGTTTAAAAACTGAACAGGCCGGGTAAAAGTGCTTTCTACCCGGCCTGTTCAGTTTTGGAAAGGCTAAAAATTGCGAAAAAAATCGTTTAGAGCTTTTCGATATCTTCGGCATTTAAGCCTTCCAAAACGATATTCAGCAGGTGCTGCGCGACACTTTCAGTTTGCGGCAGGGTGGTCGGGTTTTCGCCGGGAAAAAGTCGGCCGCGGGTTTCGCTGGCAAAAGTCCCCGGTTGTGCCCAGTAGCAATCCAGTTGCGGCACGCGGTTTTCTGCGGCCACGCTGCGCATAAGTTGTTGCAGGCCGGCTTTAGCGACACCGTAGGCGCCGTAAAATGCCGGATGCGTTTCGATATTGTCATCGCCGATTGCAACCAGTTTGGCGTGGTCGGATTTCAGCAACAGCGGCAGAGTGGTCTGGATCAGGTGAAAATTGGCATTCAGCCCGGTATGCAGTACTTCATACCACTGTTTGTAGTCGAAGTGGGCAATCGGGGTGAATGCCGGCAACAGCGCGGCATTGAGAAAGACGCCGTCAAGCTGGCCGTAGGTTTCCTCTAAAATGCGCTGCAGTTCGGCGTAATGGTCGATATTGGCACCCAGTAGATCCATTGGATAAAGGGCCGCACCTTCTGCCGTGCCTTGCTGTTCCAGGTCGTCGTAAAGCTTGTTAAGGGCTTTGAGGTCTTTGTCGAGCAGAATGACGTCATGTCCCTGCGTAAGCAGTTGCGTGCTGATGGCCTTGCCCAAACCCTGGGCGGCGCCGGTGACTAAATAAGTGCTCATGCTGTGTTTTAACCTTTTTATGGGTTCTTTCTGATGCTTTCAATAAAACGGCTGATGTCGATCGGCGTGTCGAAGAAAAAGTCGGCAGGCCAGGCAGCGTCGCTTTCGTGCTCCGGCAGAAAGCCGAACAGCGCTGCACCGGTTTTCATGCCGGCGTTGATGCCGGCTTCGATATCGCGCGGATGGTCGCCGATATAGAGGCACTGTGCCGGAGCGACGCCGCACTCCTTGGCGGCCAGATGCATCGGGGCCGGATCAGGTTTGCGTACCGCCAGCGTGTCGCCGGCAATCACGCTCAAAGGGGCGCTGGGGAAGGTCATGCGCTGCAGAATCGTCTCAGTCAGCCAGGTCGGTTTATTGGTGACAATGCCCCACGGAATGCCGCGTTCCGCCAAAACCTCCAAACCCTTTTCCAAGCCGGGAAAAAGGCGGGTGTGGTTGGTGATGTTGTCGAAGTAGATGTCCAGAAAACGTTTGCGGCGATTTTCCAGCTCTTCTCCCTCCAATCCCGGAAAGGCGAGTTTGGTAAGTGCCAGGCCGCCTTGCGAGACGGTTTTGCGGATATCCTGATAACGCAGGCGCGGCCCGCCGAATTCTCTGAGTACCTGATTCAGTGCATAGGCGAAGTCATAGGAGGTGTCCAGCAGGGTGCCGTCGAGATCGAACAGGATGCATTGAATGTCGTGTAAAGGGTGTGCAGCTTGGCTCATGGAGTTAAATTGCCTTTTGGTAAGCTAGGAGGTAATTGACATCGACTTGGTCGCTTAAGCCGTAACGCTTAAGCAGGGGGTTGAATTCGATACCGGCGCTGTCGCGCAGATAGAGACCGGCCTGTCGCGCCATGGCATCCATTTCCGCCGGCGTGATGAACTTGTCGTAGGTGTGGGTACCTTTGGGTACCAGATTCAAGAGTTGCTCCGCTGCCAGAATCGCCAGCAGATAAGCCTTGTAGTTGCGGTTAAGGGTGGAGAAGAACACCCAGCCGCCGGGTTTGACCGCATCAGCCGCTGCCCGAATAATCGCCGCCGGGTCAGGCACGTGTTCCAGCATTTCCATGCAGGTGACGATATCGTGCTGTGCCGGATTTTGTTTGGCATAGTCCTCGGCGGCAATCAGTTGGTAATTGACCTTAACGCCGGAATCCAATCCGTGCAGTCTGGCGATGGTCAGCACCTCTTTAGCCAGGTCGATGCCGGTCACCTCGGCCCCGGCTTGCGCCAAAGCCTCCGAGAGAATGCCGCCGCCGCAGCCGATGTCCAGAATGGATTGTTTTTCAATGACTTGGTGGCGCTTGATAAAGTCCAGTCTGAAAGGGTTGATTTTGTGCAGGGCGGCAAATTCGCCTTCGGTATCCCACCAGGTGCTGGAAAGACGGTTGAAGTTATCCAGTTCGGACTGGTCGGCATTGAGGTTGGTTGTATTGGATTCTGTCATGGATGTTTAAAGTACGGGTTGCTCTATCAAATGCTTGGCTGATAAAAATAAGTTCAGGATTATACCTTCTTTGGTTTGTTTGATGGGGTCAAATTCGGTGGATTCAATAACGCCGTCAGGTCGGTTGGTTGCGTCTTCCGCCTGCGGTAAAACCGCGTAGAAAACGGGCGAATAATATCGCTTTGAATCGAGAGTTTGGTTATAATGGCGGCTTTAATTTGTGTACTAATAGATTGGATGCCGGATGTCTGAATTTGCGCGTGAAATTATCCCCATTTCGCTAGAAGATGAAATGGAGCAATCCTACCTCAGTTACGCGATGAGCGTTATCGTAGGGCGAGCACTTCCTGATGTAAGAGATGGTTTGAAACCGGTTCACCGCCGCGTTTTGTATGCGATGAACGAACTCGGTAACGATTTCAATAAGCCTTATAAGAAGTCGGCGCGTATCGTCGGTGACGTGATCGGTAAATACCACCCGCATGGCGACACGGCCGTGTATGACACCATTGTCCGTATGGCACAGCCGTTCTCGTTGCGTTATATGCTGGTGGACGGCCAGGGTAACTTCGGTTCGGTAGACGGGGATTCGCCGGCGGCGATGCGTTATACCGAAATTCGTATGTCCAAGATTGCGCATCATCTGTTGGCCGATCTGGATAAGGAAACCGTTAATTTCGCGGAGAACTACGACGGTTCCGAAAGCGAGCCGGTGGTGCTGCCAACACGCATTCCCAATCTATTGGTCAACGGTTCTTCGGGGATTGCGGTCGGTATGGCCACCAATATCCCGCCGCATAACCTGACCGAAACGGTCAATGCCTGTTTGGCGTATATCGACAATCCGCACATCTCCATTGACGGCTTGATGGAGTATCTTCCTGGTCCGGATTTCCCGACCTACGGCATTATCAACGGCACCAAAGGCATTCGTGAAGCTTACGAAACCGGTCGCGGCCGTGTGCAGATTCGCGCCAAAACCAGTGTGGAAACCGACAAAAGCGGCAAGAGCCAGATTGTTGTGCATGAAATTCCTTACCAGGTCAACAAGGCGCGTTTGATCGAACGTATTGCCGAGCTGGTCAAAGAAAAGAAAATTGAAGGCATTACCGCGCTACGCGACGAGTCCGACAAGGACGGTATGCGCATTGTCATCGAATTGCGTCGTGGCGAAGTGCCTGAGGTGGTGATTAACAATCTGTACAAGCAGACGTCGATGCAGACCGTATTCGGTATCAATATGGTGGCGCTGATTGATGGACAGCCCAAACTGCTGAACCTGAAAGAGGTGGTTGAAGCTTTTGTGAAGCACCGCCGCGAAGTGGTGACGCGCCGCACGATCTATGAGTTGCGCAAGGCGCGCGAAAAAGCCCATATTTTGGAAGGCTTGACGATCGCGCTGAACAATATCGACGAGATGATCGAACTGATTAAAGCCTCGCCCAGTCCGTCGGTGGCTAAAGAGCGCATGCTGGAAAAAGCCTGGCCGATCGGCAATGTACTGGATTATTTGGAGCGCGTGGAGATGCGCGATATCCGTCCGGAAGATCTGGAAGCCGGTTTCGGGTCGGACGGTGATATCTACAAGCTGTCGCCTGTGCAGGCGCAGGCCATTCTGGAGATGCGTCTGCACCGTTTGACTGGTCTGGAACAGGACAAGATCGTTGAAGAGTACAAAGGGCTGATTGAGAAGATCAGCGAGTTTTTGGAAATTCTGCGCAACCCGGACCGTTTGACTGAAGTGGTCAAAGAGGAGCTGCTCGAAGTGATCGAGACATTCGGTGATACGCGTCGTACCGAGATCGATCACAGTTATCAGGATTTGGATGCCGAAGATCTGATCGCGGTTGAAGACCGCATTGTGACCTTGTCGCAGGATGGTTATATCAAGACACAGCCTCTAAGTGATTACCGCGCGCAGAAACGTGGCGGTCGCGGCAAGTCAGCCACGGCGATGAAGGAAGAGGATGAAGTTGGCCAAATTATTGTGGCGAGCACCCATGATATGCTGCTGTGCTTCTCCAATAAAGGCAAACTCTACTGGCAGAAGACCTGGCAGTTGCCGCTGGCGAGCCGCGGCAGCCGCGGCAAACCGATTGTAAACGTGTTGCCTTTGGAAGAGGGCGAGCATATCACGTCGGTATTGCCGGTGAATGAATTCGACGAGCGTGTGGTGTTTATGGCGACACGTAATGCGGTCGTTAAGCGTGTCACGCTAAGTGATTTCTCGCGTCCGCGAGCCAACGGTATTATCGCCGTAGATCTGCTGGATGACGATGAGTTGGTCGGTACTGCGCTGACCGACGGTCAGCAGGATATTATGTTGTTCAGTACCGTCGGTAAGGCGATCCGTTTCAAAGAAGAGGATGTGCGTATTATGGGGCGCACTGCCCGCGGTGTGCGCGGCATGAAGTTGCCGGAAGGTGCACATATCATCAGTATGCAGGTGGCCAAGCCTGAATCGATGATTCTGACCGCGACCGCTAACGGTTTCGGTAAGTGTACGCCGGTTGATGATTACTCCACGATTAACCGTGGCGGCCAAGGTGTGATTTCGATCAAGACGACCGAGCGTAATGGTGATGTGGTCGCAGCAGTGTCGGTGACCACCGATCAGGAAATTGTGCTGATTACCAATAAGGGCACGTTGGTGCGTACCCGCGTTGCCGAGGTATCGGTGGTTGGCCGTAACACCCAGGGCGTCAAGCTGATTAACGTCGGCAAGGGTGAACAGGTGGTGGGTATCGCCGTGGTAGACATCGACGCAGATGATGAGCTGGATGCCGAAGACGGCAGCGGTGGCGATGAGGCTCAGGTCGTGCAAGCGGCGGAGCCGGAAGCGCCAGCTACTGACGATACCGAAGCATAAGTTTTATAAATTAAGTTCGTTCGGCATGTAAAAGTGCCGCTGTAAGACAGCCGACATCCGTTTGGCTGTTTTTTTTGTAATAGGGAAGCAAACTTAAAATGGCAAGAGCATTCAATTTCAGTGCCGGTCCGGCGATGTTGCCGGAAGCGGTAATGCGTAAAGCGGAAGCGGAGTTTTTGGATTGGCACCAAACCGGTATGTCGGTGATGGAAATGAGTCACCGCAGCAAAGAGTACATGGGCTTGGCGCAGAAAATGGAAGCCGATCTGCGTGAAGTGATGCAGATTCCCGATAACTACAAGGTGATTTTCACGCATGGCGGCGCCTCTTTACAGTTTTCGGCGATTCCGCTGAACTTGGCAAAAGAAGGCGATACGGTCGATTATTTCAATACCGGTGTTTGGTCGGCCAAGGCGATCAAAGAAGCCAAGCGTTACGCCAAGGTGAATGTGGTGGCCGCTGGCGCCGGTGAAAACCCGACGGCGATTCCGCCTCGTTCAGAATGGAAATTCAGCCCGGATGCCAAATACATTCACATCTGTTCAAATGAAACCATTACCGGTCTGGAATTTCAGGAAGATGATCTGGATGCCATTTTTGCCCAAGGCAAACCGGTGATTGCAGATATGTCCTCGAACATTATGTGTCGCCCGGTTGATGTCAGCAAATACGGCATGATTTATGCCGGTGCGCAGAAGAATATCGGCCCTGCCGGCTTGGCGATTGTGATTGTGCGTGAAGATCTGGTGGGTCTGGCGCGTGACATTACACCAACCCTGTTGAACTGGGAAATCTATGCCAACAACGAATCCATGTTCAATACGCCTGCAACCTTTGCCTGGTATCTGGCGGGCTTGGTGTTTGAGTGGTTGAAAGAGATCGGTGGCGTTGCGGAAATCGCCAAGCGCAACCAAGCGAAAGCGGAAAAACTGTATGCCTATATCGATAGTTCCGGCTTCTATAGCAACAGCATCGCTAAACATAACCGTTCGTGGATGAATGTGACCTTTACCTTGAAAGACGACGCTCTGGATGCGGCTTTTCTGGAAGAGTCGAAAGCAGCCGGCCTGTTGAGTTTGAAAGGGCATAAAGCGTTTGGTGGTATGCGCGCGAGTATTTACAATGCGATGCCTGAAGAAGGTGTCGATGCATTGATTGCTTTTATGCAGACGTTTGCCGCAAAACAGGCTTAAGCCTGTTTCTCTCTTTTTATTTAATCAAAGAACCGAAGTACGATGACCGAAGCCACGACTGACAAATTGAGCGAAGAGTTGAGTGAAGCGCAGCAGCTTGCGCAGATCCGTGATCAGATCGATGCGATTGATGCACAAATTCAGGAGTTGATTACTCTGCGCGCGGAATGTGCCCAGAAAGTGGCGGACATCAAGACGCAGGGTGGCAAAGTTGAAGCGGTGTTTTACCGTCCGGAGCGTGAAGCGCAAGTGCTGCGCGC
>JACXUQ010000397.1 GCA_014763835.1 Thiotrichales bacterium | reverse complement strand
AGGTTAAGGTTATTTTTGAGTTGTATAGTTAAGTGACTAAGCGTGCACGGTGGATGCCTAGGCGGTAGAAGGCGATGAAGGACGTGAAAGCCTGCGATAAGCTCCGGTGAGGTGGCAAATAACCTTTGACCCGGAGATTTCCGAATGGGAAAACCCATCCTATATGGATATCCTCTTATGAGGAAGCTAACCCGGAGAACTGAAACATCTAAGTACCCGGAGGAAAAGAAATCAACCGAGATTCCCCTAGTAGTGGCGAGCGAACGGGGACCAGCCCTTAATGGGGGGACCACCCTCCAAGGCTAAATACTCTCTACCGACCGATAGTGAACCAGTACCGTGAGGGAAAGGCGAAAAGAACCCCGGAAGGGGAGTGAAATAGAACCTGAAACCGTGTACGTACAAGCAGTGGGAGCACCTTCGTGGTGTGACTGCGTACCTTTTGTATAATGGGTCAGCGACTTACTGTATGTTGCGAGGTTAACCGAATAGGGGAGCCGTAGGGAAACCGAGTCTTAAATGGGCGACTAGTAGCATGCAGTAGACCCGAAACCGGGCGATCTATCCATGGCCAGGTTGAAGGTGCCGTAACAGGTACTGGAGGACCGAACCCACAAATGTTGAAAAATTTGGGGATGAGCTGTGGATCGGAGTGAAAGGCTAATCAAGCTCGGAGATAGCTGGTTCTCCTCGAAAACTATTTAGGTAGTGCCTCATGTCTCACTCTTGGGGGTAGAGCACTGTTATGGTCTAGCGGTCCGTCAAGGATTAGCAGCCCATTGCAAACTCCGAATACCAAGAAGTGCAATCATGGGAGACAGACGGCGGGTGCTAACGTCCGTCGTCAAGAGGGAAACAACCCAGACCGCCAGCTAAGGTCCCTAAACACTGCTCAGTGGGAAAGGATGTGGGAAGGCTCAGACAGTCAGGAGGTTGGCTTAGAAGCAGCCACCCTTTAAAGAAAGCGTAATAGCTCACTGATCGAGTCGGCCTGCGCCGAAGATTTAACGGGGCTAAGCAGTGTACCGAAGCTGCGGATGCACATAGTGCATGGTAGAGGAGCGTCGTGTAAGCCTGTGAAGGTGAACTGGAAAGTTTGCTGGAGGTATCACGAGTGCGAATGCTGACATGAGTAGCGATAAAGGGAGTGAAAAGCTCCCTCGCCGAAAGACCAAGGGTTCCTACGCAACGTTAATCGACGTAGGGTTAGTCGACCCCTAAGGCGAGGCCGAAAGGCGTAGTCGATGGGAAACAGGTTAATATTCCTGTACTTTTTATTACTGCGATGGAGGGACGGAGAAGGCTAGGTCAGCTTGCCGTTGGTTGTGCAAGTTTAAGGTCGTAGGCAGAGTGTTTAGGCAAATCCGGACACTCAATGCTGAGAACTGATGACGAGTCCATTAGGACGAAGTGATTGATGCCATGCTTCCAAGAAAAGCTTCTAAGCTTCAGGTAATAAAGAATCGTACCCCAAACCGACACAGGTGGTCAGGATGAGTATTCCAAGGCGCTTGAGAGAACTCGGGTGAAGGAACTAGGCAAAATGGTACCGTAACTTCGGGAGAAGGTACGCCCCTTAATGTGAAGGACTTGCTCCGTAAGCATCTGGGGGTTGCAATAAAATGGTGGCTGCAACTGTTTACTAAAAACATAGCACTCTGCAAAATCGAAAGATGACGTATAGGGTGTGACGCCTGCCCGGTGCCGGAAGGTTAATTGATGGGGTTAGCGTAAGCGAAGCTCTTGATCGAAGCCCCGGTAAACGGCGGCCGTAACTATAACGGTCCTAAGGTAGCGAAATTCCTTGTCGGGTAAGTTCCGACCTGCACGAATGGCGTAA
>JACXUQ010000396.1 GCA_014763835.1 Thiotrichales bacterium | reverse complement strand
CTGTAACCCGGAGCGGGTTCGCCCATCAACTTGGCTGCCGGGAAAAGGTTGAAACGGTCAACCACATCGGCACCGGTCATGCGCTCGAACTTAACCAGACTGCTCAGTGGGATCATCTCGCCGCCATCGGCGCGTACAAATACCTGCGATAGATCCTCCGGCTTCTCACGGAACGCCGCTTCGGACTGCAGATTGACTTTGTAGGTGCGCCCATAGAGGTTGAAGTCGTTTACATACAGGCTGCCGAAAGTCGCCTGCATGGCGGCAAAGACCTCTTTGGCGGAAACCTGCATGGACTGCGCCTTTTCCCGATCCAGAATCGCCTGATACTGCGGCACTTTGGTGGAGAAAGTGGTACGTACCTGCTGTAATTCCGGACGCTGACTCGCCTTGGCAATAAATTCATCGACGACCTGGCTCAATGCCTGCGAACCGGTGCCGTTGCGGTTTTGCAGATACGCCTCAAAACCGCCGGTCATACTCATGCCCATAATGGTCGGCATACCGATGGGGATGCTGAAGGCATCCGGAATCGCCATAAACTGACCGAACAATTGGCCGACAATCGCCTGCGAGTGCAACTCCGGCGACTGGCGCTCGTCCCAGTGTTTGAGTTTGACAAATGCCACACCGGAGTCGGTTTTATTGGTAAAGGTCTGCAGATCGAAACCGGCAAAGGCGATGGCGTGCTCCACGCCCGGATGCGCCAACAGCGTCTGGCTGACCTGATCACGTACCGCCTCGGTGCGCGATAATGAAGAAGCCGCCGGCAGATAGCTCAATGCAAACAACGTGCCTTTGTCCTCCTGCGGCACCAGACTCTTTGGCAGGCCATTCAGGGTTTGATAGGTGATCGCCAGCAACCCGCCGAACAGCAGTACACTGATCAGACTGTAACGCATGACGGTGCGCACGCCGGCGGTAAAACCGGAGGTCATGGCCGCAAAAAGACGGTTGAAGCCGCCGAACAGGCCACTGGGTTCCAAATGACCGTCTTTGAGCATATTGGCGCACAAAGCCGGCGTCAGCGTTAACGCGACTATACCGGAGATGGTCACGGAAATGACGATGGTAATCGCAAACTGCTTATACATCTCGCCGGTCAGCCCGCTGATAAACGCCACCGGAATGAATACCGCGGCCAATACCAAGACAATAGCGATAATCGGCCCGGTAATCTCGCTCATGGCCTGCAAGGTCGCCTCGCGCGGGTTTTTATGTTCGGTGCGCATAATACGCTCGACGTTCTCGACCACGATAATCGCATCATCAACGACAATACCGATGGCGAGTATCATCCCGAACAGTGTCAGCTGGTTAATCGAGAAGCCGAGCAGATACATGCCGGCAAAGGTGCCGACAATCGATACCGGAATGGCCAATAGCGGGATAATGGTCGCGCGGAAATTCTGCAGAAACAGGAACACCACCAACACCACCAGCACTAGCGCTTCCAACAGCGTGTAAATCACCTTATCGATGGAAATTTCCACAAACTCACTGGTGTCGTAGGGCACAGCATAATTCACGCCTTGCGGAAACTTACTCGCCAGCTCTGCCATTTTGG
>JACXUQ010000395.1 GCA_014763835.1 Thiotrichales bacterium | reverse complement strand
TGCCCGCCAAAGCCGCATTCCGCTGGAAATCCGCCAGCTGGTACAGCAGATTGACTCGCTTGAGGCGTTCAATGCGCTGAAAGACCGTTATGCCGACATTCCGGCCGAAGTGAATGCCAATATGGACCAGGGCTGGAAGGTCGCCGAAGAGCTGCCCCCTGCGCTGCAACGCGAACTGAACCAGTTGCAGCCGAATCAGATGGCCACCCCCATCGCCACTGAAAAAGGCTGGGTACTGTATTTCACCGAAGCGCTGCGTCAGGTGGATGCCAACGAAAACAGCGAACGCCAGCAGGCGATTCAGGCGATCCGCATCCGCAAGGCCAACGAAACCTTTGAAATCTGGCTGCGCCGCCTGCGCGACGAAGCCTTTGTGGATATTCGCATTTAACAGAAAACGATAAATTCTCAGCAGGCCGGGTCACCCGGCCTGCTCACTTTCAGGAACCCGACTTTATGACGCAACGTTTAGTGATTACCTCCGGCGAACCGGCCGGCATCGGTCCCGATCTGGTGATTGCATTGGCGCAATCCGACTGGCCGGTTGAACTGGTGGTGCTCGCCGACCGTGATGTGATTGCACAGCGCGCCGCGCAGCTGGGTGTGACCCTCGAGCTTGTCGACTACCGCGCCGAGTCTTCCGCCCGCCCCAGCCGGGCCGGCCAGATGACCTTGGAACATATTCCGGTGGCGCAAAACGTCGTCCCCGGCAAACTCAATGCCGCCAATGCCGATTTTGTCATCTCCATGCTGAAACGCGCGATACACGGCTGCATGAGCAACGAGTTCGCCGCCATGGTCACGGGCCCGGTCCACAAGGGCATTATCAATGAAGCCGGCCTGCCGTTTAGCGGCCATACCGAACTTCTGGCCGAAGAGAGCCATACCGACCGTGTGGTGATGATGCTGGCCACCCCCGGCCTGCGCGTTGCCTTGGCGACCACGCATCTGCCGTTGGCCGATGTTTCCAAAGCGATTACCCGGCCGTTGCTGACCGAAATCCTCACCATCACCCACCGGTCTTTAAAAGACCAGTTTGGCATTGCCGAGCCGCATATTCTGGTAGCCGGACTCAACCCGCACGCCGGCGAAAACGGTCATATGGGCCGCGAGGAGATCGACGTCATCGAACCCGTGCTGGAAAGCTTGCGCGGCACCATGAAACTCTACGGTCCACTGCCGGCCGACACGCTCTTTACCCCCAAATACCTGGAAAAAGCCGATGCGGTGGTGGCGATGTACCACGACCAGGGGCTGCCGGTGTTGAAACATATGGGCTTCGGCAAGGCGGTGAATGTGACCTTGGGACTGCCGTTTGTGCGCACTTCGGTGGACCACGGCACCGCGCTCGATCTCGCCGGCAGCGGCCGCGCCGACACCGGCAGTTTCCGCTACGCGATTGAAGTGGCTCTAGAGATGATCAGTTCGGAGGCAAACAATGGCTAAACACGAGCGCCGTCAGTCGCGCAAAAACAGCCCCGCCGCTTCCGGCCACAAACACAAGAAGCAGTTCGGCCAGAACTTCCTCAACAACCCGCAGATTATCCGCCAGATTGTCGCCTCCATCC
>JACXUQ010000394.1 GCA_014763835.1 Thiotrichales bacterium | reverse complement strand
GTGGTTTTTACGCCGGGTTTGGTTTTGTTTTCAGCTAAAAAGGCCGCACCGGCTTTGGCATTGGCTTCGGCCTGCTGTTTGCGCGCCTCTAACTGCTTCTGCATCATCGCTTTTTTCACTTCGTTGACCGCAGACTGCATCTCCTCAGGCGTCAGACGCAGCGGTTTCTGATCGAAGGCATCCTGCATCCCCAGCGTCAAGGCCTTGATGTCGATTTGCAGACCTTGCTGCTGCATGTTCTTGGCCAAATCCACGCCCAGTGTGTAACTGGCTTTCTGTTCGGTGGTTTGCAGGGCGGTTTCACCTGCAAGGGCCAGTGACGTTGCGCTCATTCCCAGGGCAAGCCATAACGCTTTTTTCATTGTTTCATCCTTGTTTAAAGTCAACAGGCCGGGTATCGGCCATTCAATTTCAGGGTAAAAAAAACCACCGCATGACGGTGGTTTAAATGTTGGTTAACCCGATTACAGGTTGTCCAGATATTTTTCTGCATCCAGTGCCGCCATACAGCCTGCGCCGGCGGATGTAATGGCCTGCTTGTATTGCTGGTCCATAACGTCACCTGCGGCGAAAATGCCGGGGATGGAAGTTTGCGTGGCGTTGCCGTTGAGGCCGCTTTGCACTTTAAGATAACCGTTGATCATCTCCAGTTGGCCTTCAAAAATGCCCGTATTGGGTGTGTGGCCGATGGCGATGAACACGCCGGCCACGTCGATCTCTTTGGTTTCGCCGCTTTGTGCATTTTTAATACGCACACCGGTCACGCCCATTTTGTCGCCCAATACTTCGTCCAACACGCTGTTGAATTCAATCTTGATATTGCCGTTTTCCGCTTTTTCGTGCAGGTGTTTGGCCAGAATCTTTTCCGAACTGAACTTGTCGCGGCGGTGGATAATGGTGACTTCCGCAGCGATATTGGAGAGGTAAAGCGCCTCTTCCACCGCGGTATTGCCGCCGCCGATCACCGCGACTTTCTGGTTGCGGTAGAAGAAGCCGTCACAGGTTGCACAGGCAGAAACGCCTTTGCCTTTAAACGCTTCTTCGGAAGGCAGGCCCAGGTATTTGGCCGAAGCGCCGGTGGCGATAATCAATGCGTCACAGGTGTATTCGCCGGCATCGCCAATCAGCTTAAAGGGTTTTGATGTCAATTCGGCAGTATGGATATGGTCGAAAATGATTTCGGTGCCAAAACGCTCGGCATGTTTCTGCATGCGTACCATTAAGTCCGGACCGGTCAGACCTTCAGGATCACCGGGCCAGTTATCCACTTCGGTGGTGGTGGTAAGCTGTCCACCCTGTTGCATACCGGTAATCATCACCGGTTCCAAGTTGGCGCGGGCCGCATAAACCGCTGCCGTGTAACCTGCAGGGCCCGAACCGAGGATAAGGAGTTTGCAATGTCTTGTTGCCATGACGTGTCCTTTTTTGTGTTGTTTAAACGCCGTTTTGTCTACCGCAATGTTGCAAAACCGCGCTGTAATCTTATAAGTTATTCACTTTCGCACTGTGCTAAAATTCTAACAGCTTTTACTGGATAAACTAGCCTTTTGCGGCCATTTTCATTGTTAAA
>JACXUQ010000393.1 GCA_014763835.1 Thiotrichales bacterium | reverse complement strand
ATTTGGAAGCCGAAGCAGAAGATAATGTTTTGTGCATCTTTGATTTGCGGATTGATCTCGCCTTCAATGCTTTGCGTGTGGCTAAGATGGTCGAAGCGGGCGATAAAGCACGCCTTAGGATGCGCCTCGATTTTTGCCTGCAAGTCGTCCAAAATCGCAGCGACGCTGCCATATTTGCAATCTGATTTGGCGATTTTCAATTCAAAAATCGGGTATTTATCCTGAAACATTTTCTTTTGCATGATGCGTTTTTCCATTATGGGTTAAAAAAATCAACGGTATTGACGCAGATACAGCCACTCGAAAGCGCGTTTGGCATAATGCATCAAACGGCAAGGCGGCAGCAAAGTAGTACCTTGTTCGGTGCGTTTGATCAAAATGCCGTGCTTGAGTGTGTCGACAATACAAATCAGTTCGTGTTTGAAAGCCTCAAGGTCGCTTTCGCCTTTGAGTGATTTCACCAGGTTTTTGGCGGCCGCCTTGGCTTGCAGGTCGGCGGCGTGCGCCTGTTTGGCCTGCCAGTCCGGTCCGGGGAAGCTGCCGGCGTCACCGGCCACAAAGGTGTGTTCGTAACCCTGAACCTGGCAGTGCATGTCGGCGACAATCATGCCGCCGGCGGATTGTGGCAGCTCGCTGTTTGGCAGCCAGGCGGGGCCGGTCATGCCGGGCATAAACAGAATCAAATCGGCGTGGAACTCGCCGCCTTCGGTTTTGACCAGATTTTCTTCAAAGCCGACCATTTTGTGACCCAAGTGCGTTTCAATGCCTTTGCTAGACATCATTTTGACAAGGTTTTCAGGTACTTTGGGCCCTAGACGTTTTCCAGGTTCTGGCGCTGGGTTGAAGAACACTAATTTGAATTTGTCGCGGCGGCCTTGTTTGCGTAACAGGTTGTCGATGCCGAAGAGGAATTCAAACATTGGGCCGCCGCGCATGGCCGAGGGTTCGTTGGGGTTGGCACCGAAACCGATGGCAATGGTCCCGCCGCTCATGCCTTCCAGACGCGATTTGATGCGCTCGGCTGCCGCAATGCCTTCGCAAGGGGTGATTGCGTGCTCGATACCTGGCAGTTTTTTAATAAAACGGCCGCCTGAGGCGATAATCAGGCCGTCGTTGTGGAATTCGCCCTGATTGGTGACCACGGTACGGCCGCTGTTGATAATGTTTTCCACGCTGGCCTCGACAAACTGCACGCGTTGGCGGTTGAAGAAGTTGTGCAGGTTGATGCGTAAATCGTCACCCTTGCGCAGACCGGACGGAATCCAGATCAGACTTGGGAGGTAGACAAACTCTTCTTTCGGCGCAATCACCGTGATGATGGCGTCTGGGGCGTGTTTGCGGGTTTGTTTGACGGCGGTGAGGGCGGCGAAACCAGCGCCTAGAATGGTAATGTTCATCTCAATGGCTCCCGAAGTTAGTCCATTAAATTGTTGAATGCATTATAGAAAAGACTTATTAAAAAGCGAATTAAAAATTTTAATTCATCATGAGAGCTTTGCACGAGTGGGGCGCGAGAGAAAAATGAGGAAAAAATTGGCTGATTGTGGCGGAAAACGCAGCTAATAGCTGGCTATTAGCAAGTTT
>JACXUQ010000392.1 GCA_014763835.1 Thiotrichales bacterium | reverse complement strand
CTGGCTATTAGCAAGTTTTTCAACAAAAATCAGACGGTTTTTAACCATTTTTATTCGTGCAACCATCTCGTGCAAAGCTCTCTCATTATTTAGGTCTTAGAGAGGACGCAGTTCCGCGTCTTATTAAGCTTAGGGTCTGATATAAACAAAGCCCTGCTGTTGAAGATGGGCCAGTTCGGCCACGCCACCGGGTACGATGTGTTTGTCTTCTACATCGTAGAGATCCTGGCTGTAATTGACGTTTTTGCCTTTGAGCGTGTTGGAGCAGACCTCAAATTGCACGCCCTGCAGTTTGAGCTGATCGATCTTCTGGCGCATTTCGGCCGTGGCATTGGCGTGATTGAACTTTGGCAGGTGCGCCAGCGCTTCCGGTTTAACCAGAAGACTCAGGCCGTTACCGTGCAATACCACGCGCAAATCCAGATTATCCGGCCCGATCGCATTAATGTGGTTTTGGATGTTTCGCAGCGCCGAAGACTGCTGTTTGGCATCGTCGAAATTGATGTGATAGACCACCTTTTGCTTGCCGTAGTAATCATTGGCTTGGGATTGGGTGATGGGCAGTATGGTGATCATGGTAATCAGCAGTGTTTTAAAAAGTTTTGATAATGTCAGCATGTTTTTTCCCTCGTTACGGTTGGAGGATTTGCCAGCCGGAGGCATTGAGCTGCAGAATACGCCCCGCGCCGGCAGGAACCACGCTGATCCCTTCGCTGACCTTGAGCTCATGCCCGAGTTTCTTCGCGAAGTTCTCCAGGGTATTGGCACACGCGCTGAAGCGGATGCCGCTTGCCATCAATGACTTCATGCGATTCAGGTTTTCGTTACCCTCCAACATTAAACGCACCCCGGGACCGAACGCGACGACTTCGATATCGACGTTATCTACGCCATAGTAGCGCTGTAGGTTCTGGGCCACATTGAGCACCAGATTCTGTTTTGAGGGGTCTTTATCGCTGATTTGTAGAACCACTTTGTGCGCGGCAAAGGTGTCGGGTAGTGGCGCTTCTGTCTGTGCCGCAAAAACAGGCAGGGCCAAAACCAAACTGATGAGCAACGCAAAAAGCCGTTGTGTTTGTTTTGTTAGCATGATGTAAAACTCCGTTTGTGTAATCGAATTGAGCGCGCTTACCCCCTTAAACGAATGACCCTCGTGTTTTATTCCCTTTTTTTAAAACAGTAATTTTTATTTGCCCACTAAACGTTCTTATTTCATAACTTGTTAATATTTATAAAAAATTTGCATACACCGTGAAAATGCAGTTAGTATCGAAAAAAGGCGAATTTTTAATAGGTGATAAAACAGTCATGAATTTTTCCAGCAAGCTCGTCGATCTGTTCTGTGAATCGAAGGAGCGACGCCAGTTCAATCAGGCACTTGAAAGCAAATACCGGCGTTTGTATCGCCTCGCATTTGCCTGGTGCCATCAGTCGTTCATGGCGGAGGATTTGGTGCAGGAAACCCTGCTCAAGGCCATAGAAAGCCGTAAGGATTTAAACAGTTTGGAGCATTTGGATGCATGGTTAACCAAGATCATGCATAATCAGTTTTTAGACAATATGCGCTTCAATCGCCGCTGGGAGT
>JACXUQ010000391.1 GCA_014763835.1 Thiotrichales bacterium | reverse complement strand
CCATCAGTTACTCAATATTAGTTTTTCTACTTCTATTTTTGCCTCATCTAAGACTTTTTTTGCTTCATCTTGAAGTTGTTTTGCTTTGTCTCTTATAGCCTGAATATGCTCAGCTATTTCATTTTGTTTTTCTATTGGTGGGAGAGGGATTTTTATTTTTTTTATATCTTTTCCATAAATATGAGAAGTTTGTCCTGTTTTTTCTCTATTTAATAATGTTTTGAATAAATCTAAATTCAATAAACTAAAAAGATACATAGGATTACAAGCTTCTTTGATGGTTCTTATACAAATAAGCTCTCCTACATAACTAATTTGCTTATCGACTTCATCATTTAATATTTTGATTTGTTTTCCTACATATTGAGATTGATGTGCAGCAGATAAAATGAAAATATCCCCTTTTTCCACCTCAAGATTATTTTTTGTTTTTGTATAATCTAACTTATTTAAATCTATATATTCATTAGTATAACTACCTGCTTTTATAATTGGAAACTTTGTAACTTCTTCACTATACTCATTTGATGCAGGAGTTTTTCCACTTTCAATAATAGAAACAACCGATGCAATTTCATCAATATTTTCTATATTTGCTTTTTCTATTGCATCTGTTATTACCTCATAACTGTATGAATAATAATCAGGGTCAAATCTATTCCCACTTATTTCACTAAAATTAACTTCAAAAATTCTTTTCTCTAAACTATTATCAACTTCAGGTAATGTTATCCCTAATTCATCCAAAAGATAGTCGTCTATGCTATCAAGCAACTCTTTTGCTTCTTGTTCTTTTTGTTGTTTCTTAGCTATTGCATCATTATGAATTTCTAAAATTCTTTCATCATATATTATTGGTATTGATAACAATGCAGGATAATCAAGTGCAGGTCTTGTTCCTCCAGTAGCTCTTCTACTTGCTAATTTCTCACCAATTTCTGAATTCAAATAAGAAGCTAAAATATGACTTGTATTTTTATCTTTGGTTTTTATAACTACCATATGTTGATTTGTATTTCCTACAAAATCATCAGGTGCTACAGAAGCTACTGCCATACGACCAACACCAGTTATTTTTACAAGTAAATCACCACCATTAACTTGACTTCTTCTTAAATAGTTATTATGCGTTTCTTTATTAATATATTTACAATTATCTATTTCTAAAAATCCTGTAGGAGAAAGATTTTGGACTCTTAAAAAAGGTATCCCGTTTTCTTCGTCTGAGTAGTATTTTTCTTTTTCAGCAGTTTTTGGAGTAGCACCGCTTGAAATTTTTTCAACAAATTTTCTCAGAGGAATTGAACCTTTACTTTTTACTTGTTCTTCAAGTTTTTTTATAGATGGAATATAGAAGAAAGGATCCAACCTAGTTTCTATTTCACTTCTATTCAAAATGAAACATTTTTCACTATCAACTTCACTACTAAGTTCAAACTTACTCATATGGTTTCACTTTTGATAATATGATTTATAAATTTAGTCAATTCTTTTTCTATCACTTCAAGCTCATTATTCCCTGTTGCTCTTCCTGTCGCATCAAACCCTATATCTTCAGCTATTGCCATAAAGATAGGATAATCTTTTAGTTTT
>JACXUQ010000038.1 GCA_014763835.1 Thiotrichales bacterium | reverse complement strand
AGTTGGCGCTCCAGGCTGGTGGCATCGACCACATTCAGGATCAGGTCGGTCGGCTGGCATTGCAGGTAGTCCAGGGCGACCTTTTCGTCGAGTCCGCTATGGCTGGATTGTTCCAGACTGTAAACGCCGGGCAGGTCCATCAAATGATAGTGATCATCGCCGATATCCATAAAACCGGTTTTTTTCTCGACCGTAACGCCGGGCCAGTTACCGGTGGTCTGCTGGGCGCCGGTCAGGCGGTTAAACAGGGTGGTTTTGCCGCAGTTCGGATTGCCGATCAGGGCGATTTGGTAAGCGTGACCGCGCGCGCCGTGTTTTTTGAATTTGATCTTGGGTTTGACGGTCATGAGAGTACTTCTACCTGGATATTGGACGCAATCGCTTTATCGATGGCAAAACGGCTGCCGTCGACACAGATCACCAGATTCTGACCGCGCACCAAAATCAGTTTGACCAGACTGTGGGTATGGAAGCCGAGGTTGACCAAACGCATTTTAGTTTCCAAATTGCCTTTGAGGGCGGTAATTTGGCTCGTTTGGCCGCTATGACATTGGTCCAGCGTCGTGTGTAATCTGTGAGTCATGTTTTTAAATGATAATTATTGCCATTTGGTTGCAAATTTTAGCAAAAATCAGCCTGTTTCTCAAGTTAAATGATATTTATTTACATTTACCAATAAGGGTTGAAGGTAGAGCGGCGATAGGGCGTTGTTGCCGATTTTGCTGCAAATTCAAGACGCAACAGGCCGGGTGAAAAAGCGTTTGAACTACGAAGGTCACGAAGAAAAGCAAAAAATAAAACTTCGCGTCTTCGTGTCTTCGTGTCTCTGTGGTTAACCTCTAACACCCGGCCTGTTGAGTTTTCAGGCGCGTTTTTTCTGCACTTTGTAAAGCGCAACCTCACCCAGTAGATTGGGCAGCAGGCGCATTCCGAGAGTGCTGCGGTGTTCCGAGTTGACCACGGCGCGTTCCACCACTTCAATGCCTTTGGATTCACAGAGATCTTCGAAGTCGTTGAAGGTACACAGGTGAATATTCGGCGTATCGTACCAGTGGTAAGGCAGGGTTTCGGTTTCCGGCATGCGGCCTTGCAGCACCAGCTGGGCGCGCATGCGCCAGTGGCCGAAGTTGGGGAAGGTGATAATGCTCTGTTTGCCGATGGCGAGCATATCATCCAGCAGTTCATCCGGGCGTTTCACGACTTGCAGGGCCTGCGTCATGATGACGAAATCAAACGAATCGGCGTCGAAATAATGCGTCAGATCGTGGTTGTCCAAATTGCTGTGAATCACGTTGATGCCCGCCTGAATCGCGGCGATGTTTTTCTGCGCGTCGATTTCCATGCCGTAGCCGCTGACCTGTTTGCTTTTCATCAGGTGGGTCAGCAGCTTGCCATCGCCGCAGCCCAGGTCAAGCACGCGGCTGTTGGGACTGATCCAGTCGGAAATCAGGTTGAATTCGGGAGAAATGGCGTGGGTTGTTGTATGGCTCATTTGCTGTCCCCTTGTGGCAATTCGGCGGCGACACGCGCCATGTAAGCCCGGAAAACGCCCTCGTAGTGCGCATTGGGCAGCAGGAAGGCATCGTGGCCGTGTTCGGAGGTGACTTCGGCGTAACTGACGTCGGCGTCGTTGTCGAGCAGGGCTTTGACGATTTCGTGCGAACGCTGCGGCGAGAAGCGCCAGTCGGAGGTAAATGACACCACCAGGAATTTTGCCGTGGCCTTGGCCAGCGCGGCCGACAGGTCGTGCTCATATTCCGCCGCCGGATCGAAATAGTCCAACGCTTTGGTCATCAGCAGGTAAGTGTTGGCGTCAAAGTTCTGCTTGGTGGCGAATTTCTCGCCCTGATAGCGCAGATAGCTCTCGACCTGGAACTCCACTTCGTAGTTGTATTGCAGTTTGCCTTCGCGCAGTTCGCGGCCGAATTTGTTACCCATCATGTCGTCCGACAGATAGGTCAAATGGCCGAGCATGCGCGCCAGCGCCAAGCCGGTTTTGGGCGTAGTGCCGGCTTCGATAAAGCGGCCGTTGTGGAATTCGGGGTCCGACATGATAGCGCGGCGCGCCACCTCGTTGAAGGCGATATTCTGCGCCGACAGCTTGGGTGCAGCGGCAATCACCACCGCATGGCGTACTTTTTCCGGATAGTCGATGGCCCATTGCAACACCTGCATGCCGCCCATCGAACCGCCGACCAGCGCCGCCCACTGCTCAATGCCGAGGTGCTGGCGCAGTTCGTTCTGGCTGTTGACCCAGTCGCGGCAGGTCACAATCGGGAAGTCCGGGCCGTAGATGCGGCCGTTGTCCGGATTGATGCTGGTCGGGCCGGTGCTGCCACGGCAACCGCCGAGGTTATTGGAGCAGACCACAAAGAATTGGTCGGTATCGATCGGTTTGCCGGGGCCGATATAACCGTCCCACCAGCCGGGTTTGCCGTCGGCATCCACGCCGGCAACATGGTGGTCGCCGCTTAACGCATGGCAGATCAGAATGGCGTTGGAAGCGTCGGCATTGAGCTCGCCATAGGTTTCGTAAATCAGTTCGTAACGCGGCAGGGTCGCACCGCTGACCATCTGCAGCGGCTTGTCTACCTGGAGAATCTGGGGAATAGTCGGGGTTGGAATCATCAAGTCTAACCTATCAAAAAGCGGGTGATTACAGCATGCCCTGGGCGAGCTGCACAATCGAACCCACGACGACGATCTGGAACAGTTTAATGGCGACAATCGCCGCAAGCGGCGACAGATCGAGCCCGCCCATCGGCGGAATCATGCGCTGAAAGGGCGCCAGAATCGGGCGGGTGATCTGGTTGAAAATTTCGGTATTGGGGTTGTAGCCCGGCGAGACCCAACTCAGAATGGCCTGGATAATAATCAGCCAGAACATCATGTCGAGCAGCTGGTTCATGATTTCGGTCATGGAGGCCAGTGCAATGGCAACGACACCGAAATCGCGGTCGGTCAGCAGGCCGATGACCCAGACAAACACCGCCTGAATGACGATGGCGGTGATGATGGCCGCCCAGTCCCAGCGACCGCGCGTTGGCAACGCCTTATTGGCCGGCGCGCACAGCGGATTGGTGACTTTGGCTATAAAGTGCACGATCGGGTGGCGCCAATCGACATGCGCGGCACGCATCAGAAAACGCAGCATCAGTGCAAAAATAACCAGTCCCACCGCAAACTGCAGCAGGAACAGGCCGCCTTGGCCCACCGGAGAACTCATGGTTTCCATCAGATTTCGCCTCCCAGTTCGTTGGCCAGCTCTTCCGCACGGTTGCGCGCCGCCTGCATGGCCTGGGCGACAATGCCGCGTAACCCGGCCTGTTCAAAGGTTTTGATGGCCTGTTCGGTGGTGCCGTTAGGTGAGGTCACGTTTTTACGCAGCGTCTGGCAATCATCCGTGCTTTCCATCACCATTTTGGCGGCACCCAGAGCGGTTTGCATGGTCAGCAGGTGCGCGGTTTTGGCATCCAGCCCCATCTGTTGGGCGGCGTTTTCCATCGCTTCCATAAACAGGAAATAATAGGCCGGACCGCTGCCCGACAGTGCAGTTACTGCATCCAGCTGACTTTCTTCATCGACCCAGATGGTCAGGCCGGCGGCGCGCATGATGTGTTCGGCTTCATCGCGTTGTGAGGCGCTAACCTTTTGATTGGCAAACAGGCCGGCGGCGCCGCTTTGAATCAGCGACGGGGTGTTGGGCATGGTGCGAACAATCGCCATGTCGCCGCCGAGCCAGCGGTCGATATCGGTGGTGCGGATGCCGGCGGCCACGGACACCATCAGCGCTTCGGTTTGCTGCACCGTGGCGGCGATGTTTTTGCAGACGGTTTGCAAGACCTGTGGTTTGACCGCCAGAATGACGATGTCCGCCAGTTGCACGGCTTTATTGTTGTCGGCATAGCAGTGAATGCCGAAGGTCTGCGTCAGGCTGTGGCGTTGCAGTTCGGTTGGGTCGGACGCAATGATTTTCGCTTGCGGATAACCGCTGGCGATCAGGCCGCCGATCAGGCTTTTGGCCATATTGCCGCCACCAATAAAACACAGGGTTGCTTGCATAACTGAAAGTTCCGTTTGCCTAAAATAAATTGTTAAGGTGAAACATTATAAAGGATAAATGGTTAAAGCATAGCCTTACAATCGGGAGTTTAACGCGCTGCAAAAACTCAGCAGGCAGGGTAGCGAGGCGAAAAAGGTGGCAGTCTGAGAGCGGCTGACGAAACGGGTTAAAAAAACGCTCAAACGCTTCAAGTTATCGTCGTGGACGCCGTTAAAGAGAATTAGAGAGGCGGTCGCATAACAACATTAAAACCGCCCTTATCCATGGGGCTGCCAGCAGACCCGTGGTTCAAAAAGGAGAGCCGTGCCGTTAAACGTTAGCGTTTAGCGGCTTTTTCTTTTCCGCTTCGTGCGATTCCAGAAACGTCTCGAACTCACTCAGTTTGAGAGGCTTGGCATAGAGATAGCCCTGATACACGTCACAGCCGAATTTGGCGAGCAATTCCGCCTGCTGCTGAACCTCGACCCCTTCGGCCAAGGTATGCATCCCGACCTTCTGGGCGATTTCGATAATGCTTTTCACCAATCCCTGATCTTTTAAATCCTGCAGCATATGTTCGACAAAGCTGCGATCGATTTTAAGCTCGTTGATCGGCAGTTTGCGCAGCATGCACAGGGAGGAATAGCCGGTACCGAAGTCGTCGAGAGCGATGCTGACATTCTGCGCATGCAGCTGTTCCAGCACCGGCAATACCCTGTCGAGTTCTTCGATAAACAGCGATTCGGTCACCTCCAGCGTAACATCACTGCTCTGCAAACCGCTGTCGCCGATGGCCGTCATAAACTTCTGATAAAAATGCGGGTCGAGAAACTGTTTGACGGAAACGTTGACCGATACGCGGAAATAGTGACTGCTGCGCAATTGTACTTCGGCCATCTCCCGCAATGCCGTTTGGGTGATGAACTGCCCCAAATCCGGCATAATACCGATCTCTTCGGCGATGTGGATGAACTCATCCGGCGATACAAATCCCAATTCGGGGTTTTCCCAGCGCGCCAGACACTCCACGCCGTAGAGCGTGCCCTGGCGGTTGAACTGAGGCTGATAGACCACGTAGATTTCGCCGTGTTCCATCGCACGTCTTAGATGGTGTTCGATAAACACCTTGCGGTCGGAGAGCTGCTTGATTTCATCGGAAAAAAGTTCCACCGAATTTTTGCGCTTCTTGGCTTCATACATGGCCATGTCGGCCTGGCTCAGCAACGTATCGATAAAGAAGTTCTCCTGCGTGCTTCTGGCAATACCGATACTGGCGCCGATATTGAAGTTCATGCCATCCACTTCATAGCTCTGTGAGAGTGTCTGGATAATTTCCCGGGCGATCGGGATGTCTTTGTCGCTATCAAACAGAATGACGACAAATTCATCCCCGCCAAAGCGGAAAATCTGTTCGGAATGGGAGACAAAAGTCTGCAGGCGTTTGGAGACCTGTACCAGTATTTTATCGCCGATGCCGTGACCGAAGGCGTCATTGATGTTCTTGAAGTTATCCAGATCAATAAACAACACACTGCAGACCTGGGTTTTCTGCAGGCTGCGCTGTTTGAAGATCTGCTGCAGATGGTAGCGGTTGTAGAGGCCGGTTAAAGGGTCGTGATTGGCATGAAACTGCAGAGTCTGTCGTGTGCGGCTTTCATTGTGGTGAATGGTCTTGATCAGCCAGAAAATAATCGCATTAAAGACGATGAAAATCAGCAGATAGTCCACAAAGGTCTTGATCAGCGTGTGGTTCAGGCGCGAGGCGGATTCTGCGACGACGGCCCAAATGCCGTAGTCGGCATCATAAACGGCACTTTGCAGAGCCGTATGAGCAAAGGTGTTGGAGTAGTGTTCAAAAAAGTAAGGTCCTTGATCGGCCTGTTTTTGGGCCTCAATAACAGTTAAACCGTAATTCTGGACGAGTTGGCTGTTGATGTCATGGATGACGTCAGGGGCGATGCCCTCGGAGTAGTACTGGGCATATTGCTCGGGACGGATGCCGCTGATATAGATTCTGGATTGGCTATGTGCGTTCACAAACTGCACGCCGCGGTTTTGACCCAGGTCGGTTTTACCGAGAAAATTCTTGTCGTCGATGCGGATGCCGGTTGTCATCACTGCCACAACGTCACCGGTTTCATCTCTAAGCGCTTTGCGCAGCGGGATCACCCAGGCGTTTAAGGGCGGGAAAAAGTAGGTCGTACCCAGCACCATGCGCTCGCTCTGCAAAGCACGTTCAAAACTTTCTTTGCTGGCATCCATGTCGAGCAGGTTGGGCAGTTTATCAATATCCATACTGCCGCTTAGACTTAAGAAATGGCCTTGCGGATCTACCAGGCCGAATCCGGCGAGTTCCGGTTTGGTATAGAGCATTTTTTTGAGCAGTTGCTGGGCTTTGGTCTGATCCAGATAGGTCTGATTCTCCAGCAGATTGTTGCCGAGGATATCCAGCAAGAGTTCGTTTTCGACCAAACTTGAGTGGAAGCTGTTGCTGATAAGGCGGTTGACGGAGGCCAGCTCGTTAAAAACGGCATGTTCCAGTGTCTGGTATTTGCTGTGGAAAAGGGAGAGCAGGGTTAAGGTGCTGACGGCGAGAATCAGGTAGAAAAGAGACCAAATATTCTTTTTCAATAACATCTGCTTTTCATCCTTAAAGAGAGAGGGGGCTGCGGCCGTTCATGCGGCGTATTTTAAAGGCGGCGTTTGCCGCCCAAAAGATAAAAAATTCTCTCCTTCAATAAACGCAGTTAATTCATGAGTATTATTCCCCGCTTGTTTATAGGGCGGTTGCGGGATAACTGCGTGCGCCGAAAATATCGGTGCCGATGCGCACGATGGTGGCGCCTTCCAGAATGGCGGCTTCCAGATCGCCGGACATGCCCATCGACAGGGTGTCCAACGGCAGTTCGGGCAGAGCGGCTTGCAGTTGTTGCAAAAGCGTTTTCATTTTTGCAAAAACGGCACGTTGCTGTTGCGGATCGGCGGAAATTTCGGGAATGGCCATCAGGCCGCGTAAGGTCAGATTCGGCAGCTGTGCGATCTGCTGTGCGGCTTTCATCGCCTCTTCGGGCGAAAAACCGGCTTTGCTGGCCTCCTGGCTGATATTGATCTCCAAAAGAATCTGCAGATTACCCAGTTCCGGTGGACGCTGATGGCTCAAACGTTCGGCGATTTTAAGCCTGTCCACGCTGTGTACCCAGGCGAAATGCTCGGCAATCGGTTTGGTTTTATTGGATTGAATCGGCCCGATAAAGTGCCATTCCAGTTCCGGATGTCGGGCGATTTTAGGCAGGGCTTCCTGCAGGTAGTTCTCGCCAAAGGCTTTCTGTCCGGCTTTGGCCAGAGCGCTAATCATCTCGACCGGTTTGGTTTTGCTGACCGCGAGCAAGGCCACGCTGCCCTCTTTTCTGCCGGCCTGTTCAACGGCGCGGGCGATGCGTGTTTGTACCGCCTGATAACGTTCCAATAAAGCGCTGTCTTCACTCATCTGATTTCCCTTTTTCAGTCAACCCATTGGCAAGCATTATAGCGTTTTTGTGCGTTGCTTGTACCAAGCACATGGCAGCGTTGCTGTCATCATTGAATTTGTTTGTTATCAATTTTTGCGACGTTTTAGGGCAAACAGACCTCTTTGGGCAATTCAGGGAGGTATACTGAAAATGGCACTTTAAGAAGGGTAACAAGGGAAGAGGCATGAAGAAGGTTACATCGAGCGAGAGTAATTATCCTTATAAAGAGAAGATGGCGCGCGACGAATACGAAGAGACCAAGCGCCTGTTGCAGATTGAACTGTTGAAATTGCAGAAATGGGTCAAGGAGAGTCACGAGCGCATTGTATTGGTGTTCGAGGGGCGTGACGCCGCCGGCAAGGGCGGTACCATCAAGCGTTTTATGGAGCACTTGAACCCGCGTGGTGCGCGCGTAGTGGCTCTGGATAAACCCACTGAAAAGGAAAAAGGGCAGTGGTACTTTCAGCGTTATATCGAGCAGATGCCGACGGCAGGGGAGATCGTACTGTTTGACCGTTCCTGGTATAACCGCGCCGGTGTGGAACGGGTCATGGGGTTCTGTTCGCCCACCGAGTTTAACCAGTTTATGCATCAGGCGCCGGAGTTCGAGCGGATGATCACCAATGATGGCATCCGTTTGATGAAGTTTTGGTTTTCCGTTGGCCGTAAAGAGCAGTTGCGCCGCTTTAACGAACGCAAACACGACCCGTTGAAACAGTGGAAACTCAGTCCGATGGATTTGGCGTCGCTGGACCGCTGGGAGGAGTATACCCGGGCCAAGGAAGACATGTTTTTCTACACCAATACCGCACATGCCCCCTGGACCGTGGTGAAATCGAATGACAAGAAACGCGCGCGGATCGAGGCGATGCGCTACGTGCTTAATCAGATTCCCTATGCCGGCAAGGATGAGGCGGTGATCGGTAAGCCCGATCCGTTGATTGTCAGCTCCGGTGAAGACATATTTCTGGAAGACTAAGAACGCATATTGAGAGGTGAACGTATGACAGTAACCATTGAAGACCATGCCGCCAAAGTAGTGGCGCGCTTTAAAGAGATGTTGAGTGAAGAGCAGTTGGCGGCGATCGGTGAGGAGCATTTTCAGGAGCTGGAGATGCTGATTGAAGCGGCAATCGGCTCAAGCGAAGCGAAAGCCCTGCTGCAGGCGGTGCATCAGGTGGAGGAACTTTCAAGAAAGCTTGCCAAACACGTGGCGACCATTCAGAACATGGAGTTTTAAGGAACCTCCAATTAAATC
>JACXUQ010000390.1 GCA_014763835.1 Thiotrichales bacterium | reverse complement strand
TAGCTTAGTTGTCATGCTTGGTTTTAACTCACGGAATTACTTGATAATCAGGGTTTCCGTGCCGGTTTCACCGGTGTTGTCGCGTAAGTTAATGGTGATCTTGTCACCGGCGTTGGCCTTGAGCTGCACCGCCATATAAGGGTTGGCGGAAACCGCACCGGACCATTGCGCATCAACCTGCTTGGTGCCGTTTACCAGCACCTCGACCATATTGATGAATTTGGCCGGATAAGGCTTGCCGGTTTTTTTATCCATTCTCACCCCCGATTCCATCGGGTGTTTAATCAGGGCTTTGATTTCGGCAACGCCGCCTTGGGATTTGCCGCGCATTCTGATATTGATACTCATCTTTTCCATCCTTTAAAAGCGTCTGTACTTTTGATCTGTTGTTTCGATTTAATCAACGGGTAACGATTAACCGCCGCAGCCGCCAATGGTCACTTTAACTTCCTGCTGCGCTTTGAGCAGTTTTCCGCCAGCCTTGACCACCGCCACCACATTCATGGTTTCACCCATTTTGATGCGTGTTGACACGTAACCGACTGCACCGGCACCGAAAGCGTATTCGCATACCAGCGGCATCGGGTTTTTACTCGCCAGAATGGCGATCGATTCGACACCGTCAATCGCGGAAGCATCGACCGTGACCGGTGTGACTGCACCGTTTTCGGCAATGGCCGGCGCTTTGAGTTTAATGTCGCCGGACTCGGTCGCCGTCGAGGTTCCGTAAGTATCCGTCAAGGCATCCTCAAGTGATTTGGCGGCAAAAGCCTTTTTATTCCAGTCGGCCAACACGACCGAAGGCACCAAAAGCCCGGCATTGGCGGCCACAACCGCGGCACCGCCTGCCAAGGTATTTTTAAGTAGTGTTCTACGTTTCATACTCTTACTCCTGATAATGATTAAAGGGGTTTGGGAAAATAGCATGGTTTTCCCTGCCCCCAATATAAGAAAGTGCTAATGCTTTCCTGACTTCAGAATAGGGACTGAAATCCTGCAATCAAACCAAAAAAATTTATGCGGAATAAATTTTCTAAAGTATTGAGACAGTCAAAATCAATAATTTATGATTAATTATCAATATGTTACACAAACTAAAAACCCGCCTACCATGCAGACCCCATCTAAAGTGTTGTCACGCTTTGTTAATAAATCAAAAGCGCCATTTCCTGCGAAAAATCCATTTTGAAACCTAAATAATTTGCTTACACTCCCACTCACGAGCCATAAACCTCTAAAATAAGCAGCTAAAAATGCTGAATAAAAATATCAGGCCAAAGGACAGCTATGCGCGCAGACAACCTCATCAAATTGACCGAATACAGCCACGGGGCCGGTTGCGGTTGCAAAATCTCCCCAAAAATTCTCGACAGCATTCTGCAAACTTCACTGGCGGTCGCGCCGCATCCGGCGCTACTGGTAGGCAACAGCACCAAGGACGATGCTGCCGCTTACGATCTGGGCAACGGTACCTCGGTCCTGAGCACCACCGATTTCTTTATGCCGATTGTCGACGACCCGTTCACTTTCGGCAGAATCGCCGCCACCAACGCCATCAGCGACATCATTTTCGGCTGGCCGATCGACAAACTGCCGCCGGAAGTCGGCCAGCAGGTCATTGAAGGCGGCCGCGCAACCTGCGAAGCGGCCGGCATTCCGCTGGCGGGCGGCCACTCCATCGACGCGCCGGAGCCGATTTTCGGCCTCGCGGTCACCGGTCTGGTGGACAACCGCCACCTCAAGAAAAACGCCAGCGCCGAAGCGGGCTGCGAACTCTTTCTGACCAAGCCGGTCGGCATCGGCATTTTGACCACTGCGCAAAAGCAGAAGAAAATCCAGCCGGAACACCTGCAAATGGCCATCGACGCCATGACCACACTCAACCAGGCGGGCAGCGAATTCGCCAAACTGGCCGGTGTGACGGCACTCACCGACGTCACCGGTTTCGGCATTCTGGGACACCTCATCGAAATCTGCGAAGGCAGCGGCATCCGTGCGCAGCTTGAATTCGACAAGGTGCCGCTGCTGCCTCATGTGCTGGATTATCTGGCGCAAGGCTGCACGCCGGGCGGTACCGGCCGCAATTTCGACAGCTACGGCCACAAGGTCGCTTTTACCGCAGAAACGGCACTGTTTGAAACGCAGAAAATGATTCTGTGCGACCCGCAAACCTCCGGCGGCCTGCTGGCGGCGGTCAAGGCCGATGCGGTGGCCGACTTCAAAGCCGTGGCCGCACAATTCGGCCTGCAACTGGAACCGATCGGCCGCACCCTGCCTGCCGACCATGCCACCCATCTGGTTGAGGTTGTTTGATGGCCATCACCCAATTCACCGCCGAACTGCCGCAGACCGACGATTTCAAATCGATTGTGCTCAACCGTACGCCGCTGATCGACGTACGCGCGCCGGTGGAGTTCAACCAGGGCGCTTTTGCCTCCGCCGTCAATCTGCCGCTGATGAACGACGAAGAGCGCCAGAAAGTCGGCATCTGTTACAAACAGTACGGCAATGAAA
>JACXUQ010000389.1 GCA_014763835.1 Thiotrichales bacterium | reverse complement strand
CCAATCAGACAGCCGAAGCGCTGGAGCCATGGGAGAATCTGAGGGCGGAAGTTCAGCAAGCGATAACCGCTTACGACCAAGTGACCGCAGCGCAGCGCCAGACCCTGGACGAACTGACGAACGAGATGATCGACAAGGCGTCGCAGACATTCGAGCAGAAGGTGGTGGAGTTGGACAAGACGATCTCCGACCTATCGAAGAATCTACCAGTGCTGACATCGAGCATCGACACGATGACGAAGATCGCGCAGAACATCGAGAGGATCCCGGATCGACTCAAGAAGTCAGCGGAAGAACTGACCACCACGGCGAACGAACTGAGCGCGGCGGCGAGATCGACACGACCGAAGCTATGGCGTCAGGCACTGATTCTGATTCTGGCCGGAGCCGTGGGCGCAATGCTGGTGGCGACTGGGCAAGTCGCTTTAAACAGGCTAGTGTAGTGCTTCATAAATAATGAACCACTGCGCATATAGGTGGTCTGAGTTGGAAAATCCCCTGCGACGGTTACCGATGAAATCACCAATCCTTCTTGAAGACGAACAACGCGACGTGCTGGAACGTTGGAGCCGCTCACGCACGGTGAGCTTGCGCTGGCGTGAACGCGCGCAGATCATCCTGGCAGCGACCGAAAAGGTGAGCGATGCGGTGATCGCCGCACGGTTGGGCACCACGCGCCACCGCGTAGCGCGCTGGCGTCGCCGTTTCGCATCCGGCGGCGTGGAGGCGCTGAAGAAGGATCGGCCGCGCGCGGGTCGGCCACCGCGCGTGGACGCGGCCAAGGTCAAGCAGATCGTGCGCTTGACCACGCAGACCCAACCCACGCACGCGACGCAATGGAGTACGCGTTCGATGGCCAAACGGGTCGGTGTCAGTGACACCACGGTGCTGCGTGTATGGCATGCCCATGGGCTGAAGCCGCATCGCGTGCGCAGCTTCAAGCTGTCCAATGATCCACAGTTCACCGAGAAGCTGGAGGACATTGTCGGTTTGTATCTCGCGCCGCCGGAGCATGCCCTGGTGCTGTGCTGCGATGAGAAAAGTCAGATTCAGGCGCTGGATCG
Organism: Thiotrichales bacterium; assembly: GCA_014763835.1. Taxonomy (GTDB): domain Bacteria; phylum Pseudomonadota; class Gammaproteobacteria; order Thiomicrospirales; family Thiomicrospiraceae; genus Thiomicrorhabdus. The sequence continues at coordinate 544 of JACXUQ010000389.1, read as the reverse complement.
TACGCAGCCTGGGCTGCCGATCAAGAAAGGCCGAGCGCAGACGATGACACACGACTACAAGCGCAACGGCACCACTACGCTGTTTGCCGCGCTGAACATTCTCGACGGACAAGTCATCGGGCATTGCCAGAGCCGGCATACGCATGTCGAGTGGTTGAAGTTCCTCAAGAAGGTTGACCGCAATACACCCAAGGGCAAGGAGCTGCACCTGATTGTCGACAACTACGCCACCCACAAGCATCCAGAAGTGAAGGCGTGGCTGGCCTTGCATCCACGTTTTCATATCCACTTCACGCCGACTTCGGCTTCGTGGCTGAACATGGTCGAGCGCTTTTTCCGCAGCATCACTGTGGATCGCCTGCGCTGTGGCGTTTTCCATAGTGTTGCCGACTTGGAGAAGGCCATCTCCGGCTACATCACCCACTACAACAAGAACCCCAAACCCTTCGTCTGGACGGCCAAAGCGAATGACATTCTGGAGAAAGTCGTCCGCGCCAGGACTACACTCGACAAAATGGGTCAAACAGCTTGAAGCACTACACTA
>JACXUQ010000037.1 GCA_014763835.1 Thiotrichales bacterium | reverse complement strand
CGCCCACACCCGCTTACAATTGATTCACGCCGAACTCGAACGCATCGAAAAGAGTTTGGATGTCGTCAAGGTCAAACTCGACAACCTTAAACTTTACGCCCCCGAAGCCCTGATGATAGTGGAACGCCTTGCCGAAGCTGGTGAAAGCGTGGTAGCGGGTCAGCCGATCTTTAAAGTACTTAACCCACAATCGCTGTGGGTCAAAACCTATATTGATGAGCGCGTCAGCGGGCGCCTTGCACTCAATCAGCCCGCTGAAATCCGTCTGCGATCACAACCAAGCCAAGTGTTTCAGGGCTATGTTAAACGCATTGATGCGCAGAGTGATCCGGTGACGCTGGAGCGTGTGGTCTACCTGGCCTTCAACCCGCCCATGCCGCCGCCATTCCTGTTTGAACAGGCACAAGTCAAAATCCACAGCCATGCACTCAAAAACGTTCTGCAACTGCCCAACGCCGCTCTGACAATCTATCAGTCGCAGCAAGGCCTTTGGCTCAAGGAAAACGGACAAGCGCACTTTGTAGAGGTAAACGTACTGGCCAGCAATCCTACCCACTTCGCCTTTCAGGCCGCCCAAACCAGCGCACCCGGCCTGTTCACTTTGCACACTGGCAGCGAAATCATCGTGCCAGACAAAAACAAAAAACCCTTGTTTAACGGCGCTCGGGTTTTTCCATGATTCACCTCGCCTACCAAGACATCCGCCACACCTTAAGCAAGTTTCTGGTCACCGCCATGGGTGTGGGAATGCTGCTCGGCATCGTACTGATCATGATCGGCGTCTATCGCGGCATGGTAGACGACGCGCGTATTCTGCTCAACGACATTCAAGCCGACCTGTGGATTGTGCAGCAGGACACGCTCGGCCCCTTTGCCGAGTCGTCGCGACTCCATCAAGACACACAGGATACACTCAAATCGCTTGACGGCATTGATAAAGCGGCCGCCCTGACCTTCCAAAACCTCCAACTCTATAACCGTCAGCAGCAGGCCATTCGCGTCCTCGCCGTGGGCTACGACCCGGCCGGCGATTTTCAGCCGGTTTCGCCCGAACGTCTCATTCAAGGGCGCGCCCTCAGAGCGCAACATTACGAAATGGTCGTGACCGACAAAACCGGTTTTCAACTGGGCGAACAGATTGCGCTAGGACGTGACACCTACAGCGTGGTAGGCGTGACCCGGGGCACGGTCTCCTCCAGCGGCGATCCATTGATTTACATCAGCTTAAAAGACGCCCAGAACGTACAGTTCTCCTATTCCAATCCACGCATCCGTAGCGACCGCGCACGCGGCATTGGCGGCCAACAGACACAACTGGTCAATACCGTGGTAGCCACCCTTCGTCCCGGCTACACCCCGGTCGCCGTGGCCAGCGAGATCGAAACCTGGAAACACTTCACCACCTACACCCAGAGCGAGCAGGCCACCATTCTGAGCCGCAACGTCATTGAACGCTCCTCCAAGCAAATAGGTCTGTTTACTGCGATTCTTGTATTGGTGAGCGGCATTATCATTGGACTCATCATCTACACCATGACGCTCGAAAAAATCAAAGAGATCTCTATTATGAAACTCATCGGCATTCCCAACCGCCTAGTCATCAAAATGATTGTGCAGGAGACCCTGCTTTTAGGCGCTATTGCCTTCGTATTCGGCAATTTTTTTGCACACCTGATTTACAGTCAGTTTCCCAAACGTGTGGTGCTGCTATGGAACGACTCGCTGGCGCTGTTCAGTGTCATTCTCGCCGCCTCGTTTCTAGCCTCACTGGTAGGGGTGTACAAAGTGATGAAAGCCGACCCGGCTACGGCGATTGGAGGGTAAAATGGAAACAGGCGGCATACGCGTCAACAACCTGCACAAAACCTTCGGACAAGGCGAAAACGCCGTGCACGTTATCCAGGGCGCCAGTTTTGAAGTGAAACCCGGCGAGCTGGCCGCTCTCATCGCTCCCAGCGGCGCCGGCAAAAGCACGCTACTGATGATGATCGGCTGTGTACTTGACCCCTCATCCGGCGAGATTTGGCTCGGCGACACCCAGGTTTACCAAAACCGCTGGCTGGAAAAAGACACCCGCACGCTGCGCCGTGAAAAAATTGGTTTTATCTTTCAAGCGCACTACCTGATTCCATTTCTGAACGTACTCGACAACGTCCGCCTCTTGCCGCTGGCGAATCAGGAACCTTTGCCACAGGTTGAAGCGCGTGCCCGCGAACTCTTGGGTTATTTGGGATTGGAAGAAAAACTCCACGCCATGCCCAGTGACCTTTCCGGAGGACAGAACCAGCGTGTAGCGATTGCACGGGCACTGGCGACACGTCCGCAGATTATTTTGGCCGACGAACCCACCGCCGCACTTGACATCGAACGTGCTCACAGCGTGGTGCAACTCTTGCGTCAAATTGCCAAGGAACAGCGAGTAGCGATTATTATGGTCACCCACGACGAACGCCTGCTGTCGTATTGCGACAAAATTCTCAAAATCGTCGCCGGCAAGGTCGACACCCTGCCGCCACCCGAAACCACCGAAACGTTCATTTAGGTTTTAAGCGCATAGGCACGCCATCAAGACGCTAAAAACAAAAACGCCGGACAAAGCCGGCGTTTTAAGCGTCTCAAACCTTCACGTTATTTTAGTGATGGCTGTAGGCTTTATGCGACAGGAACAACGCCAAGGCCACCAGCATAATCGCCAACGAGTAATACAGCAGTTCCAGCGGACCGGTCGGTTTCAGGAAAATCGCCTGCTCGAAGAACATCACCACCAGAATCATCAGAATTACTTTGGCCAGCTTGTCTTTCAAATCATCCAGCGAGTTGATCATCAGAATCTTGCTGGAGCTATTGCCGGCCGCCAGATCGATTTTGGAGATAAACAGTTCATACAGACCCAACGAGAAAATCAACATAATCGCCCCCAGCAAAAAGCCGTCCACGGAACCGACCACGTGTGCCACCGTCTGCGCTTTCAAAGTGGCGCGGTCGGCATCACCCAACTCGTGATAATGGGTCAGGTGCGCGATGGTGTAGAACACATCCACCGAGGTAGTGTAAAAAATCGCAAACGCCGTCAGCAAACTGGCCACCACCGCCACCATCACCACAAACCGGCTGTTCCATAAAACGCGCTCCAAAACACTTTCAATCACACCTTGCTTGACCGGCTCGCATACCATCTTGGTGCCGTCAAACTCTACCTGCTCATTGTGTTGCGGGCTTGCCATCAGCTTTTCCTCACTTTTAAGACGCCTATCAGGCGTTCAGACTCTCTATCGTAAAATTATGATTGGTGTAGATGCACAAGTCGGCGGCGACGGTCAACGCCTTTTCGACGACCTCCAAAGCGCTCAGATCGGTGTTATCCATCAACGCCTGCGCGGCCGCATGGGCGTAATTGCCGCCCGAACCGATAGCGATAAAGTCGTGCTGCGGCTCGATCACGTCACCGGTGCCGGAAATCAGCAACATATTATCCTTATCCGCCACCAGCATCATCGCTTCCAACTTGCGCAAGGCGCGGTCGGTACGCCAATCCTTGGCCATCTCTACCGCGGCACGCATCAACTGGCCGTTGTGGGTTTGTAAACGCCCTTCAAAACGTTCAAACAACGTAAAAGCATCCGCCGTCGCGCCGGCAAAACCGGCCAGAATCTGACCGTTGTATAGACGTCTGACCTTACGGGCGTTGCCTTTCATAACCACATGGCCCAAGGTGACTTGGCCGTCACCGCCAATGACCATCTCGCCATTGCGTTTGGCGCATAAAATCGTTGTACCGTGAAATGACATTTTCATTCCTTAGCTGGTTAAATCAGCCGCTATTCTATCTGAAAATGCGCTTTGAAACGAGGCTAACAAAGCTAACGGCCAATTTTTAGGAAAGCAGCATACAAAGTTGCGAGCCGTTGAGGGTGTATTCTACCTCGCCTGCAGAGCGGTCGGCATCGTCCAGCCGCAGTTCCATCCAACGTGCCAACTCCACGTTTATATCGGTAATACAGAGCTGGTTGCGGCCGGCAATCAGTCCGTAGTTGGCGCCGCTGCTGCCGCCCCAGGTGGCCTTGAAAGCACTGCCGACACTAGGCTCCAACACCAGTGCCTGCATAAACCCCGAACGATACAGGTCGTAAAAAAGCCCCTCCGTCGGGTTCGGCAATGTCGATAAAACCGTTTTGAACCGTCCCGGATGGGTTGCATCTTCACCGGGCAAGCGCCCGTAGCGGTCTTTGTAGAGGAGAAAGGCGGTATGTAACCCTTTCATGGCTTTGAGATCGCGCTGAAACTTGGCGTTATCGATAAAGGCGATGCCTTTCAAAAGAAGGCTGATGAGCACCCCTACAATAATCAGCCCAATCGCCAACTCGACCACGGTATAACCTTGCTGACGGACAGTATGACATCGGCAATTTAACATCGGAAACCTCCGTCGCTAAATGCGAAAAGACAAAAATACTCACTAAGTGTATTTACGCACTATAATCCCTAAGCAATTAAAAAGAAAGGAAAAACTTAATCGCGCTTTTTGGCGCGCGGATGCGCTTGATCGTAGACCTGGGCGAGATGTTGCAGATCGAGTTTGGTATAGATTTGCGTGGTGGAAAGATTGGCGTGACCAAGCATCTCCTGCACGGCGCGCAGGTCGCCGCTGGATTCGAGCACATGGGTGGCGCAGGCGTGACGCAAACGGTGCGGCGACATTTTCGTGGGCAAGCCGGCCTGTTGAGTTTTTTTGTCGAGCCGAAGCTGAATGCTGCGCACCCCCAAACGGTTGCCCTGGCGATTCACAAACACCGCCTGCTCATCGGCTTGAGCAACATCGCCACGGATTTTCAGCCAGGCCTGCAAGGCCGCCTGCGCTTTTGACCCGACCGGTGCGAGCCGCACCTTCTGCCCCTTCCCGAGCACCCGGACCCAGCCGGCGTGCAACTGATCGAGCCCCGGGCTTAAATCCAGTCCGGCACATTCGGAAACACGCAGCCCCGCGGAGTAAAGGAGTTCAAACACCGCCTGGTCGCGCACATCCTGCCAGGTTGCCAGCGGCTGTTCCAATAATGTTTGGGTCAAGTCCACGTCCAGACTTTTCGGCAGCGGCTGCGGCTGCTTGGGCGCTTTGACACCCTTGGCCGGATTTTTCAGCACGCGTCCGCCTTCCAGCAGAAAGTCATAGAAACTGCGCAGCGCCGAAAGCTGGCGCGCCAGCGTGCGCGGACTGATGCCCTGTTTGACGCGAAAACTCAGAAAAGCACGCACCGCCTGGGAATCGATAAGCTGCCAGTCACGGAATTCGACCACAGACCCGGCCTGTTGAGTTTTTTCGGCGGGATTTTCCGCACTGTTTTCGTCCAGCAGATAAAATTGCAAAAAATCGTGAAGATCGCGCCCATAGTTTAACTGAGTATGCGGCGAACGGTTCTGACGGCGCAGCTCGGTCACAAAGGCGCGGATATCGGCATTTGCATCAATCACCTGGGAGATTTTAGCGGCTGCGCTCACTTGAGGATCTCAGCGTACAAACAGATGGCTTAAGCGAGCAGTAATCATTTCCGCCATAATTCTCAGGAAATAGGTGCCTAGATTTGGGTGGAAACGGTCGGTGGTGCTGCCCAGCGCCAGCACCCCCCAGACGCGATCCTCGCCTAACGGCAGCAGACAGACGGAATGCATCGGTTTGTCGGTATGAAACAGTCCTTTCTGCCAGTGGTCTTCGAGCAGACCGCAGGCCGGCTCCTGCGGCCGCAAAGAGGCCTTCAGCGTTTCCGCCCAGGTCTGGCTGATGCCCAACTGCATCATGCCGTGCAGGCTGATGGCCGGCATCTCCCAGGTCACCAGCGCCACCTCTTCCACATCAAAACGCCGCTGCATCTCCTGAAGGATACAATCCACCGCCGCCTGCTCGCCGCGGCTCGCCATCAGCCCTTTGGTGAACTCCTTGATCTTGTTCAACAGCTGGCCGTTCTCGCCGGCGATATTGATTAACGTATCCACCTCTACCTGCAGTTCGTCGCGCTGCTTGCGCAGTTGGTAAATCTGACGCTCCAGCAAGGAGACCGCTCGGCCGGTCTCGGGATGCGGAATGCTCAACTCGTCCAGCAGATTGGGAAACACATGAAAGAACTCGCGGTTGCGGTTCAAGAAATTAGCCACATCCTCTTCATGAATATCGTTCAACAGGCTCGACATACTCTCACTCCTCCGGCAACTCGCCTTCAAACACCGTTACGGCCGGGCCGCTCATCCACACCGGCGCGTTTCGCTCGCCGTTCCAGGCAATTTTCAGATCGCCACCCGGCAGAGAGACCGTGACTTCATCCGCCACCTCGCCCCAGTTGCGATACACCACCATCGCCGCACAGGCGCCGGTACCGCACGCCAGGGTTTCCCCCGCACCGCGTTCATAGACGCGCAACTTGATATGATCCGCCCTCAGACGCTCGGCAAAACCGACATTGACACGCTCCGGAAAAGCCGGATGCGATTCGATCGCGGCACCGATTCTGTCGACCGGCGCATGACCGATATCGGCTACGCGCAACACCGCATGCGGGTTCCCCATCGACACCGCACCGATGTCAAAGGCTTCACCAAGCACATCCAATTCATAGTGCTCCTGCTCCGTTGGCATGGCAAACGGCAGGCTTTGCGGATGAAAGTTCGGCGCGCCCATATTAACGCGAATCCAGCCGTTGTCCTCAACATACAGCACGATAATGCCGGAAGCGGTTTCCACCGTGATTTCGGTTTTATCGGTGAGCCCTTTGTCGTAAACAAACTTGGCGAAACAGCGCGCGCCGTTGCCGCACTGCTGCACCTCGGAACCGTCGGCATTGAAAATGCGGTAGCGGAAATCGACATTCGGCGTCGAAGTCGCCTCCACCACCAGCAACTGGTCAAAACCGATGCCGAAATGGCGGTCCGCCCACGCACGTACCTGTTGGGTCTGCAAATCGAGCGACTGATTGATCGCATCAATCACCATAAAATCGTTGCCCAAACCGTGCATTTTGGTGAACTTCAAGCCCATTTCCGCGTTTTCCTTGTGTGTTCCGTGTTTAAAACGACAAATCTATCACGCGTACAGGGAATACGCAAACGCCGCCAATTTGCTTTATAATGCCAGCATCCCTTTTTCCCGCAGGCCAAACGCTGGCCTTTGCACAGAGAAAACCAACCCAAAACCAAGCAGGACCCGATTTTGCCATGATGACGCCCAAAGAGATCGTTCACGCCCTGGACACCCACATTGTCGGCCAAAGCGACGCCAAACGCGCTGTCGCCATCGCCTTGCGCAATCGCTGGCGCCGTGCGCAGCTGAATGAAGAGTTGCGCCATGAAGTCACCCCTAAAAACATCCTGATGATCGGCCCGACCGGCGTCGGTAAAACCGAAATCGCGCGCCGCCTGGCCAAATTGGCCAACGCCCCTTTCCTCAAAATTGAAGCGACCAAATTCACCGAAGTCGGTTATGTGGGCCGTGATGTCGATTCGATTATCCGCGATCTGATGGAAAGCGCCATCAAGATGACACGCGAACAAGCCATGCAGCGCGTCCAGCGCCAGGCCGAAGATGCCGCCGAAGAGCGGATTTTGGATATTCTGCTGCCGCCGGCACGCGGCCGCGAAGCCGACAGCTACGACAACATGGCCGATACCCGCCAGAAATTCCGCAAACGTCTGCGCGAAGGCGATCTGGATAATAAAGAGATCGAAGTCAATATCAGCGCCGCTCCCGCGCAGGTGGAAATTTTGGGCGCCCCCGGTCTGGAAGAGATGACCCAGCAGCTGCAAGGCCTGTTTGAGGGCATGAACCAAGGCAAAAAAGAGAAGCGTAAAATGCCGATCAAACAGGCCTTGAAAGCACTGACCGAAGAGGAAGCGCAACGCCTCATCAGCGACGAGGACCTCAAATCGCAGGCCATCGAAGCGGTCGAACAGCACGGCATCGTTTTTATCGACGAGATCGACAAGGTCGCCAAACGACAGGAAAGCAGCGGCGGTGATGTCTCGCGCGAAGGCGTGCAGCGCGACCTGCTGCCGTTGATTGAAGGCTGCACCGTTTCCACCAAATACGGCATGATCAAAACCGACCACATTCTGTTTATCGCCTCCGGGGCCTTCCATCTGACCAAACCGTCCGACCTGATTCCGGAACTGCAAGGTCGCCTGCCGATACGTGTGGAATTGCAATCGCTTAAAGTGGAAGATTTTGTGCGTATCCTCACAGAACCGAAAGCCGCACTGACCACCCAGGCGATCGAACTGTTGAAAACCGAAGGGGTCAACCTAAGCTTTACCCAAGGCGGTATCCAGCGTCTGGCGGAGATTGCCTATCAGGTCAACGAAACCACCGAGAACATCGGCGCGCGCCGTCTGCATACGGTGCTGGAACGCTTGCTGGAAGACATCTCCTTTGAAGCCGCCGACATGCGCGGCGCCTATGTCGAGATCACCCCGCAGTTTGTCGAGGAACGTTTGGGGCAGTTGGCGCAGAATCAGGATCTGTCGCAATACATTTTGTAGGAAAAGACGATGCCACATCCGACCGACATTAAATTGCATCAGGTTTCGCGCAAGCTGGAAATCACTTTCGACAACGGTGAGACGTTTGAGCTGCCGTGCGAATACCTGCGGGTCTATTCGCAGTCGGCCGAAGTCACCGGCCATGCGCCGGGCCAGGAGGTGTTGCAAACCGGCAAGCAGAACGTCAATATCGACGACATTACGCCGGTCGGCAATTATGCCATCAAGCTGCATTTTGACGACGGTCACGACACCGGCATCTACACCTGGGAACGCCTGTACGATCTGGGTAAACATTACGATAACTACTGGGTAGACTACCTGCGC
>JACXUQ010000388.1 GCA_014763835.1 Thiotrichales bacterium | reverse complement strand
ATGCCCACCAGCACATCAAATTCGCCCAGACGCAAATCGCGGATAATCTCGATACGCTCCACCGTGTCGATATCGGAGTGCAGATAACGCACCCGCACCTGATGGTCTTCCAGATATTCGGTGAGGTTTTCCGCCATGCGTTTGGTCAGCGTGGTCACCAGAATGCGCTGGTTCAGCTCGACGCGTTGTTTGATTTCGCCCAAGAGGTCATCGACCTGCGTCAGCGCCGGACGCACTTCAATCTCAGGGTCGAGCAGACCGGTCGGGCGCACCACCTGCTCAACGATTTTGGAGCAGTGCTCCGCCTCGTATTTGCCCGGCGTGGCCGATACCAGAATGGCCTGCGGCATCAGCCGTTCGAACTCCTCGAACATCAACGGGCGATTATCCAACGCCGAAGGCAGACGGAAACCATAGGTCACCAGATTCTCTTTGCGCGAGCGGTCGCCCTTATACATGCCGCCGATCTGCGGAATGGTCACGTGACTTTCATCCACCACCAGCAAGGCGTTTTTGGGGAAGTAGTCCATCAGCGTCGGCGGCGGCATACCGGCATCGCGCCCGGAGAGGTAGCGCGAGTAGTTTTCGATGCCGGTGCAGTAGCCCAGCTCGAGCATCATCTCAATATCCAGCTTGGTGCGCTCTTCCAGCCGCTGCGCTTCCACCAGCTTGCTCATGGTGCGCAGCTGCTCCAGACGCTCTTTGAGTTCGACCTTGACCTTTTCCACCGTCTCCAGCACCCGCTCGCGCGGCGTCACATAGTGCGATTTGGGATAGACGGTCACCCGCGTCGGCCGGCCGATGACCTCGCCGGTCAACGGATCGAACCAGGCGATGCTCTCGACCTCGTCGTCGAACAACTCGATACGCACCGCATACTCCTCGGCTTCGGCCGGAAAAATGTCGATGACATCGCCGCGCACGCGGAAGGTACCCCGCCACAGTTCAATATCGTTGCGGTTGTACTGCATCGAGGTCAGCCGCGCCAGAATATCGCGCTGCGAAAGCCGGTCGCCCAGCCGCACCTGCAAAATCATTTTCAGGTACATTTCCGGATCGCCCAGACCGTAAATGGCGGAAACCGTGGCGATGAGAATCACATCCTCACGCTCCATCAACGCCTTGGTGGCGGAGAGACGCAGCTGCTCGATCTGCTCGTTGACCGAGGAGTCTTTGGCGATATAGGTGTCCGAGGCGGGGACGTAGGCTTCGGGCTGGTAGTAGTCGTAGTAAGAGACGAAATACTCCACCGCATTCTTGGGGAAAAACCCTTTCATTTCGCCGTAAAGCTGCGCCGCCAGCGTCTTGTTGTGGGCAAGGATAATCGTCGGTCTTTGCACCTGCTGAATCACGTTGGCCACGGTAAAAGTTTTGCCCGAACCGGTCACGCCCAGCAGCGTCTGAAAGGCTTCGCCGTCCTCCAACCCCTCGACCAATTCGGCAATCGCCGTCGGCTGGTCGCCGGCGGGTTGATAGTGTGAGACCAATTCAAACCTTTTTGCCACGAGAATCCCTTAGAGAGCTTTGCACGAGTGGGGCGCGAGAGAAAAATGAGGAAAAAATTGGCTGATTGTGGCGGAAAACGCAGCTAATAGCTGGCTATTAGCAA
>JACXUQ010000387.1 GCA_014763835.1 Thiotrichales bacterium | reverse complement strand
CGCAGCTAATAGCTCGCTATTAGCAAGTTTTTCAACAAAAGTCAGGCGATTTTTAACCATTTTTATTCGTGTAGCCATCTCGTGCAAAGCTCTCTTAATATTTTTATACCCCATGAGTAAATCTTATTACCCTATAATTTAATATAACAATCATATAGTTATAAAAATCATGGTTTTATATTTTCCGAGCTGAAACCGCTCTAGTGCACCCTATAAGAGTGCCCCTGAAGGCCTTAAGCCTTACGCCAGGTGGTTCCCTGCGGCGTATCCAATAATTCGATGCCTTGTGCCGCCAAACTGTCGCGGATTTCGTCGGAACGCGCAAAGTTTTTAGCGGCACGCGCCTGCTTGCGCTCTTCAATCAGTGCTTCAATCTGCGCGTCATCCAAATCCGAGGATGAAGGCTGCGATTTAAAGAACTGCTCTGCCGGCTCCATCAACAGACCGATCTGGTTCGCCAACTTCAACAACAATCCTGCCAGTGCCGGATCATGTTGCTTGTTAACGGCCTTTGCCAACTCGAACAACACCGCCATCGCTTTCGGCGTATTGAAGTCGTCGTTCATGACGTCCATAAACTCTTTTTCGAAATCGGTGTTCTCCGCAGCCTCGCCGATCTCCACACCCTCCAATGCCGAATACAAACGCCCTACGCTGGTTTTGGCATTGTTCAGGTTCTCTTCGGAGTAGTTCACCGGAGAACGGTAGTGGCTCGCCAGCAGGAAATAACGGATAACTTCCGGGTGATAGAGCTTCAACACCTCACGGATGGTGAAAAAGTTGTTCAGCGATTTCGACATCTTTTCGTTGTCGACGCGCACGAAACCGCAATGCATCCAGGTGTTCACATAATGCTCACCGGTGGCACACTCCGATTGGGCGATTTCGTTTTCATGGTGCGGGAACGACAAATCCATGCCGCCGCCGTGAATATCGAAATGGTTACCCAGACATTTGGTGGACATGGCCGAACACTCGATATGCCAGCCCGGACGCCCGCCACCCCAGTTGGAATCCCAGGACGGTTCGTTCTCTTTTGACGCTTTCCACAATACGAAATCCAGCGGATCCTGTTTGATCTCGTTGACCTCGACGCGCGCGCCCGACTCCAGTTCGTCCAGGTTCTTGCCGGACAAACGACCATATTCGTTGAACGCTTTTACCTTGAAGTAAACGTCGCCATTGCTCGCGGCGTAGGCAAAGCCTTTGTCGATCAGCGTCTGGATCATATGCTGGATTTCATGGATATGCTCGGTCGCTTTCGGCTCCATATCCGGACGCAGCACGTTCATCGCCTTTTCATCGGTATGCATTTCGTCGATCATGCGCGACGTCAGCGACTGAATCGACTCGCCGTTTTCCAAAGCGCGCTTGATGATTTTGTCGTCGATGTCGGTGATATTGCGCACATAGTTCACCTCATAACCCAATGCACGCAGATGGCGCACCACCGTATCAAACACCACCATCACCCGCGCGTGGCCGATATGACACAGGTCGTATACCGTCACTCCGCATACATACATGCCCACTTTGCCGGGATGAATCGGGGTAAAAAGTTCTTTTTGACGGGTTTCGGTATTGTAAATATGCAGTGCTGTCATGCTTATTCGCCTATCTGTGCC
>JACXUQ010000386.1 GCA_014763835.1 Thiotrichales bacterium | reverse complement strand
AAAAATCAGACGGTTTTTAACCATTTTTATTCGTGCAACCATCTCGTGCAAAGCTCTCTTATAAGGGTTTTATGTTCTTATTCGATGCGTAGCATCATGATAGGCCTGTTCTTTATCACGCTTGCCAATCGCAATAACAAATACCACTACACGTTCATCTTGCACTTGATAAATCAGGCGATAACCACTTTGACGGAGTTTGATTTTGTAGCAATTATCAAGCTCCCTAAGTTGATTCTTTTCAACCCTTGGATTTTCAATGACTTTCTCAAGTTTCTTTTTTAGCTGGCTACGAATACTGCCATCAAGCTGCTTCCATTCCTTAAGCTCGTTCATCAAATTCTAGGTTATAGGTCATCTAGGTTTACTGCGACTGGTCGTGGGTTTTTCAGGCGCTCACGAGCGGTTTCCAATAACGCCAAATCCTCATCATCCAGCAGAATGGGTTTAAACGGCAATTTATGATTTTGGGCTACATACTCAAGGGTTTGGCGTAACAACTCTGATGGAGTGACGTTTAAATCCTCTAAGGCCTGATAAGCCTTGCTTTTAAGCGCGTCATCAACCCTAATGGTTATTGTTCCCATGATTCCTCCCAAACAATGTAATTACTTTTGTCATTACATTAACATAAAAGTCAGAAAATGGGTGTGAATTTTCACTGCTTATTAATGAAAGAAGTTCACGGTTGCATATCATTTTTCTCTCCTTTTATCATTCGCTTTACTACAATAACCCGGCCTGTTCACATTTCATAGAGCCCATTTTCATGACCTCCAAACGCCCCACGCCGCGCGGCCAGCAAGACCGCAATTTCGACAAACTGGTAGACAAGTTTGAGTCCAAAATCTACAGCACCATCAAAGGCGAATGGCGTTTGAAACTGCTCAAGGAAGATTTGCAGCGTTTTATGCCGCACAACAGTGCGGACGAAAATTCCGGCGAAAACGCCCAAAAAAACTCAACAGGCCGGGTTGAACAGCCCTTGCAAGTGTGGGACGCCGGTTGCGGTTTTGCGCAAATCAGCCAATGGCTGGCTGAAGCGGGGCACGAAACCACGCTGTGCGACCTTTCCTACCAGATGCTGTGGCGCGCGCAGCAGAATTTTGAACAGGCCGGCCTGCAAGGCCACTTCATTCATGCCGCGGCGCAGGAGATTGCGCCCACCCTGCCAGACTTTGATCTGGTGCTGTTCCATGCCGTGCTCGAATGGCTCGCCCAGCCCCAGGAAACCTTGAAAGCCGTGGCCGACAAAGTCAAACCCGGCGGTACGCTGTCGCTGCTGTTTTACAACCGCAACGCCGTCGTCATCCGCAACACCCTGCGCGGCGGCTGGCGCCTGCCCTACGTGCTCAGCGACGAATATCTCGGCAAAGGCAAAAAACTCACCCCGCCCAATCCGCAGATTCCCGAAGAAGTCTGCCAATGGCTCGAAGACTGGGGCTTCGAGATCGAAATCCACACCGGCATCCGCGTATTCCACGACTATATGAGCGAAGAGGCGCTCCAACAGAGCAACATCGACGAACTGCTGGCGCTCGAATACCGCTTCTGCCGCCAACCCACCTACCGCAATATGGCGCGCTATATCCACCTGCTCGCCAAGCGCGTGCCGTTCAAGTAATTGATTTTTAATTAATAA
>JACXUQ010000385.1 GCA_014763835.1 Thiotrichales bacterium | reverse complement strand
TTGTATTTGCTTATCTTAATCAGCACTTCTCATATGTTTCTGCTGGTTGTGGTATTGATAAATTTAACAATTTTGAGGCTCTTTTCCTTTACTTGATACTATAGAAACAACTGCGAGATGAAAAATAGCTACAAAGTCCGATAAATAGGGGGTTTGAAGGGGTTTTTTTTGATTAACGGGGATTTTAAGGTTAATCGCTTTATAATTGTAGTCGCTAAACCAAAACAAAAAAAAGGATAACCTATGACCGAAATTCTACAAGAAACAGACTTCAAAAAAGCTAAACTACAAAGTGCAGAAATAGTACTCAAATATCAAAACTTCAATCCAAAAAAAGCAAAAAATATCCATAAGTGCGGTGACTGGTTAGAATTTGCAAAAAAAGAAAACATACAAACACTTGAACAAAAACTAAAACTACAAAATGCAGACTTTTGTCGTGAAAGGTATTGCCCTATGTGTCTAAGCAGGAAAAGCAAAAAATTAGCAGTAGAGTTTTACAGCGTTTTAAAGCACATAGAAGCTCAAAACAAGGTAAGGTATATCTTTGTAACCTTTACGGTTAAAAATCCCCTTATCGTTGATTTAAGAGCTACTGTGAATCATATAAACCAATCATTTAAAAGAATGAAAGAAACTAAGAGATTTAAAAACTCTATTTTAGGATATCTAAGAAGTACGGAATTTATGGGGAGTAAAACCCCAGAGGGTGAAGCACACCCACATTTCCACTGTCTGTTTGTAGTTCCTGCCAAATACTTTGATACAAAACATAAATTATACATCAAGCAGGACGAATGGAGAGAGATGTGGCAAAAAGCTCTTAGAGTTGATTATCTTCCAAGTGTTGATGTAAAAATCATTAGACCTAAAAAAGATGCATCAGACCCAATTGCGAGTGCAATTGCTGAAACTGTAAAATATCCGATTAAATCAGAATATTTAACAAAAATGAGTGATGAAGATTTTGAAGAACTAAATTATCAAACAAAAGGTTTAAGAGTTTTAGCAACTGGTGGAGTGATCAAAGAAGCTCTTAAAAAATTAAAATTAGACTTAGAAGATGATACAGACTTAATCCACTTTTCAAAGCAAGAAGATGAAATCTGGCGTCTGATAGAAATACTAAGATATGAGTTTGAAAATGGAGATTATCGACTTAAAGAAATTAAACCACCAGCAAGAGAAAACGAAGAACAGAAAAATGCCCGCCCTCACACCCGATAGGGTAAATGCCGATTCGGCATATACGTATATATTGCTTGTACCTCTTTTCGCCACCTCTCGTATCTATCTGCATGGCTGGGGGAAATCCCCCGCATAATAGCAAAATCTTTCAATTCTTTTTTTCTTGAAGTTCCCCATCGTGCGATAGCCACCGTCTGTGAGGACATCGTTCTGCTTGGGGGTTGCTCTTTTTCCTTGATAGTTGAATCACAAAATCCGAAAAAATTAGTGTTTGAAGACGAATAGGAGACAGTCGGCGACCGCCTCAGCGGGAGCAAGGCTGTCCCCTCCCCTTGTCTAGTTATAAAAAGTTGTTGGACATTTGTATTTGCTTATCTTAATCAGCACTTCTCATATGTTTCTGCTGGTTGTGGTATTGATAAATTTAACAATTTTGAGGCTCTTTTCCTTTACTTGATAC
>JACXUQ010000384.1 GCA_014763835.1 Thiotrichales bacterium | reverse complement strand
TGCGTGCGCTCGGTGCCGGCAATGCGCAACTGCGCCGTCTGTTTGCGCTGCAGCTCGGATTGCTTGCGTTCTGGAGCAGCCTGCTCGGCAGCTTACTGGGCTTAATGCTGTTTAAGGCCCTGACCCCGCTGTTGGCGGAGTTTTTCCATCCGCTTCTGACGGTTTCACCTTGGAGTGCGCTGCTGCTCGGCATAGCCAGCGGCATACTGGTGTTGTGGAGTTTTGCCTGGCAGGCGTTTCAGCAGGCCTTGCACGCTTCCACCACCTACCTGCTCAAAGCCCCGGCCGCTATGCCGCAGGGCAAACACTGGCTGCTGAGCTTCGGGCTTTTACTGCTGTTGATTAGCCTGATGCTCGGCGTGGAGAGAGTGCTTTGGATTGTGGCAGGTCTGATCGTTGGCAGCACGCTGCTTTACCTCAGTGCAGCCGGCCTGTTGAGAATCATGCGCCTCTGGCAAGGCCAAAGCCGCGGCTGGCTGCGCATCGGGCTTTCAAGCCTGCTCAAAGAGCCCGGCCTGGTCAAAATCCAAGTGATTTCGCTCGGGCTGGTGTTGTTTATTTTGATGCTGATGACGTTTGTACGCCAGGATCTGTTACAAACTTGGCAGGCCACCCTGCCCCAAGACACGCCCAATACCTTTGTGATGAATATCCAGCCCGATCAGAAACCGCAGGTCGCACGGATTCTGGCCGATAGCAGTCTGGCGCCCGATCTGCTGCCGATGGCGCGCGGACGTCTGGTTGCGGTGAACGGTGCGGCGTTTGACCCCGACACGCTCGATACGCCGCGGGCGCGCCGCCTGTTGCAACGCGAAGCCAATATCGCGGTGTTGGACGCGCCCCCAGCCTACAATGTGATTACGGCTCGCATTAACCACACACCCGAACTGCCGGCAGTTTCGGTGGAGGTCGGCATTGCCGAGCTGTTCGGCATTCAACTCGGCGACACCCTCAGCTTCAATTTTTCCGGACAACGCTGGGATTATCAGGTCACCAGTCTGCGTACCGTGGAGTGGCAGAGTTTCCGCCTGAACTTTTTCTTTATTGTGGAGCCGGTGGCAGAGCGCCCCTTGCCGCTCTCCTATATCGGCAATTTCCATCTGCCGGAGGGTGACGGACGCGCCGAAGCCCTGACCGCAAAACTGGCGCAACAGACGCCCGGCGTATTGCTGATTGACGTGCGCCGCGTCATCGGACAAATTCAGGAGATTATGACGCAGGCGACCTGGGCGGTATCGGCGCTCTACGGTTTTACCATGCTGGCGAGTCTGGTGGTGGTGTTCACCGCCATTTTGGCGAGCCAGCAAGGTCGTGTGCAGAGCTGGCTGTTGCTGCGGACCCTGGGAGCGGGCAACCGTGAAATCATCAAAATCGGCTTGGTGGAGTTTGCGCTGCTGGGCGGGTTGGCCGGCCTGCTGGCGGCAGTGCTGGCGCAGATTGCGAGCGGTCTTCTGAGCCAGTTTGTGCTGAAAACCGACTGGATCTGGTCACCCGGTCTGTGGCTGATAAGTCTGTTAAGCGGGATTGGCTTGCTTCTCGTTATCGGCCTGCTCACCCAGCAACGTTATCTGCGCCAGTCGCCGCAGCAGCTCAAGCGCAGTTTGCAGCAGATTTAGTGCTCTTTGGTGAGCGGATACGGCTCCAGCCACTG
>JACXUQ010000383.1 GCA_014763835.1 Thiotrichales bacterium | reverse complement strand
TACTGCTAAGTGTTGAACCAGGAAGTACACGAAGAGCACGAAGAAGTGGCCTTTAAGCCCCGCCCGAAGGGGCTTAGCCAAGTTCACCAGCTCTGCGTTGTGAACATTTGCAAGGTCTAGACATTCCTTCACGTTCACGCCTTGATTTCTCGTCTCTTCAGCCGAGTTCTTCGTTTGACAAACTTGGCGTTGCCAGAATTCGTTCGGGGTTAATCGAGGTGCCCATTTGTTTGGTTAGCCCATTCCTTCGTCATCTCTGTGTTTTTCGTGGTTAAAAAATACCCGGCCTGTTCACTTTTTAAAGCGGATTTTTCAGACCGTAAAGATCTTCACCAAGCCAAGCAATACCGCATAACGCACGCCTTTGCCGATAAAGGTCAACACTACAAACAGGCCGAAAGGCACGCGCATGATGCCGGCAATAAAGGTCAGAGCGTCGCCGAATAACGGCGCCCATGAAAACAGCAGACTCCAAACACCGTATTTGTTAAACCAGCGTTGGCTTCTATGCAGGCTGTCAGGTTTGAACGGAAACCATCGACGATTTTGGAAATGCAGCAGGTAACGTCCCAAACCATAATTGACCACCGCGCCCAAGGTATTGCCCGCCGTGGCCCAGAGCCAAAGTGTGAGAGGGTCGTAACCTTCCATGAGCAAGCTGCCGAGCAACACTTCCGAACCGGCCGGCAGCAGCGTGGCGGCAATAAAAGAAACGAAAAATAACCAGAGATAGGCGTCCATTCGGTTTTGTCCTTAAGGTTTAGAAAAAACCAAAGGCATTTTCGATATGTTGCGGTTCGCTCTCTTCGCCGCTAAAGGCCAGCAGGTCGAACTGCATACTGTAATTCGCATAGTGCGGGTGGGTCAGCAGAAAGTGCTCGGCCGCCTGGCGGATGCGGGCTTGCTGGGCGGGACTGAGGTGTTCAGACGGGTGGCCGTAGTCGGCGTTTTGACGGTACTTGACTTCAAAAAACACCAGACGTTGTTGCGGTTGGTGAAAGCCGATTAGATCGATTTCGGCTTTTTTGAAGCGGTAGTTTTGCGCGACGATGTCAAAACCACGCTGTTGCAGCCAGTGCGCGGCATCCTGCTCTTTGGCATGGCCGAAGAGTTTGTTTTTAAGGCCGCGTAAGGTGTGCTGCATGGCCGCTTCCCAACGCGAACCTATTCGCGTTGCAGTCCCAGGGAAGCTGGGTCGAGATCGGTCGAACCGTCTGATGGCGTCGTCGCGGATTTGAGATTATTATCCTGGGAGGGCAGGTCTGTATCGGTTAGCGGCGCTGTTGCCGCGGGGATGACAACCGGCGGCACCCAGCGTACCAGTTGGCCGTTTTTGTTGTAGTGTACCCAGATGAGTTTTTTGTCGATCTGCAAGCCGTCTTTATAGAGAATGCCGCTCTGTCCGGTGGTCAGGCAGAGGTTGGGCGCCATATTCGGCAGTTGCGTCGAAATCAGGAAACTGTCCCAGCCAAAGGCTTCCAGCGGGGTTTCCAGGGCGTGCGGCGTGAAAATCGCCGGAATGGTCGGGAAGATCACGTGACTCAGGTCGCGGTTGGGTTTGATGGATTGCAGATTGGCCGGGGTGAGGTTGGCGGTGGCATAGACCGGCAGTTTGAGTTGGAAAAACTCGAACTGCGGGTGGAATACCGCTA
>JACXUQ010000382.1 GCA_014763835.1 Thiotrichales bacterium | reverse complement strand
TACATCGCCAGATACCAGCGATGCACCGCCTGCGGTTGCACCCCTTTGAGCAGACTGAACAGGCCGGTTACCATAAGGCGCTGAATGTGATGGCCGTAACCTTGCTGCAACACCGGCCGCAGCGCTTCGCGCAGGCACACATAATCGGTTTGGCCATGCCAGTAAAAATCCGGCAGTGCGCGGTCGGCTTGCAAGGCATTCATCTGCAGCCAGTCGTGGCGGTGCGTCCAGTAAAGTCCGCGTACATATTCGCGCCACCCCAGAATCTGGCGGATAAACCCTTCCACCGCATTAAGCGGTGCCAAGCCCTGACGGTAGGCGTTTTCGGCATCGGCCAGCAGTTCGCGCGGGTTGAGCAGTTTGAGATTCAACGCTGCCGCCATCCGGCTGTGATAGAGCGTATCTTCGCCACACCACATGGCGTCCTGAAAATCGCCGAACTGCGGCAGACGCTCGCGCACAAACTGCCGCCACTGCGCCTGCGCCTGTTGACGCGTTACAGGCCACAAAAAATCGCCCTCCAAACCGAACAGGCCGGGTAAGTCCGGCAGATGCGCCTCAATCGCGGCGCGCACCTCGTCAATGATTCTGCGGCTGGCTGCATCCTGCAACGGTTCCACCGGCGGCAGAACGCCCGGCCCCTGCTTGCCGAAGGCTTTGCGATTGTCCTTGTCGAAATTCCACGCCCCGCCTTCCGGCTGTCCGGCGGCATCCATGAGAATGCCATGTTTGCGGCGCAGGGCGCGGTACCAGTATTCCATTCTGGGCTGCTTGCGCCCCGCCAACCAGCGCGAGAACTCGCCCGGCTCGGCCATAAAATGGTTGTCGGCAAGCCACTCGATGGGACATGACGCGGCCTGCGCGCTGTGCTCCAGCAAGGCGCGCACGCGCTCGTCGCCGGGCAACACGGCGCGAATGGCATGTGGCGCATGACGCGCAATCGCCTCTTGCAGCGCGGTGCCCAAATCGGGCAGACGTTCGTCCAGAAAACGGTAATCAACCCGCCAGCCTTCGGTCTGCACGTCCTTGGAAAACAGGCGCATCGCGCTCAAAAAAAGCCAGGTGCGCTGTTTGCTGGAGAGCGCGTCCGTGGATTCACCCAGCACTTCGGCCATAAAAACCACATCCTGCGCGGGATCCGCTGCCGGCCACAACAGACTGTCGCGGTTGAGCTGGTCACCCAGCACCAGCAGCAGATGGCGGCAGCCCGGCGAGGCGCTCACAACGCCTCCGCTTTGCCGGCCTGACGACGACAGCGCTCCGAGCAATAACGCACGGACTCCCAATTAAGACGCCACTTTTTGCGCCACACAAAGGCACGACTGCACACCGGGCAGGTTTTTTGCGGTAAATGCAGTTTCTTGTGGGTCACGCGCTTTTCCTCATGCTCTGTGGTCACACCGTCAGGCGACTAAAAATATTTTTGTAAACTTATTGTATAATATTTGACAAAAGTTATACAAACGAATAGAGTAGGAATTGAAACATTAAAGCCTTAATGTTCTCTGCTCTTGACGACAAGAGGCGATGGCTTACACCCATCGCTGAAAACCCGCTTACACCGGGTTTTACGTCCATTGGCGGCTCAGGTTCTCCACACCTGGCCGCACTTTTTTACCGAATTTTCAAGCCGGTGCATCCGTGCAACGCTGCCTGCGCCCTATGCG
>JACXUQ010000381.1 GCA_014763835.1 Thiotrichales bacterium | reverse complement strand
AACTTGCCATGACCATGAACAATACCGAAACTGCGGCAAAAGCGCCGCTACTGCAAGAATATCAACGCAACCAACAGACCGAACAGCACCTGGCGGAAAACCCGCGCAAAACCGTATTGCTGCTACTGCAAGGCGCGGTCGACAAAGGCAATCTGGCCAAAGTCTGCCACCAGAGCAACGCCCTGGTCGAAAAAGGTTTCCACTTAGGGCGCATGACCACCATTCTGGATGCGCTGCGCGACCGTCTGCAATTCAGCCAGGCTACCCCTTTGGCGTATGATTTGGAAGAGCTCTACCGTTATGCCGACCAATGCATTCAGGAAGCGGCATTCGAAAAGGACAGCTTTTATCTGGACAGCGCCATCGAAATCCTGACCGAACTGCGCGACGCCTGGCTGGAAATGATGCAACAGACCGGACAACTTGCCGAACAGATGTAATCCTGTTCACGCTCGACTAAGCCGGCTGAGATTGCCGGCTTTTTATTATGCAAAAACTGCACGGCAATCTTTTCAAATCAACAAGTTAGAACATACTTACAAAAGTATTGAATTTATTTAGCACTCTCTTGCATTGAGTGCTAAAAGTTTGCTATATTGACCTCATTGCAATCCGGTTTATGAGGGAAACAAGCATGTCTACTCTAGTTTCTAACACACAAACCCGCGCCTCAAGCAAGGCGGCCAAGCTGCCTGTGCAAAAAGGCTTTACTCACGAACTCACACCAGGCCAAAACCTGGATGCTTATCTGCGTACGGTACAGAGCATGAAACAGCTCAGTGCCGAAGAAGAACGCGAACTGGCGGAAAAATTCTATTACCAAAAAGATCTGGAAGCCGCGCGCCAGCTGATTTTGGCGTCACTGCGTTATGTTGTGCCGGTTGCCCGCTCTTACAACGGTTACGGCTTGCCGCTGGGCGACATTATCCAGGAAGGCAATATCGGCCTGATGAAAGCGGTGAAACGCTTTGATCCCAAGGAAAACGTGCGCCTGATGACCTTTGCGGTTCACTGGATTCGCGCCGAGATCAATGAATATGTGATCAAAAACTGGCGTATCGTCAAAACCGCCACAACCAAAGCGCAGCGCAAACTGTTCTTTAAACTGCGCAGCACCAAAAAATCGTTGGAGTGGTTCGGCGACAAGGACGCCGAGGCGGTCGCTCAAGAGCTCGGCGTCAGCCGCGCGGACGTACTGGAAATGGAAAGCCGTCTGTACGGCAAAGACTTGCCGGTAGATAAACCCGCCGACGATGAAGAGTCGGGAACCTATCCGATACTGGTCAGCCACTATGCCGATCCTGAAACGGCATTGGTTCAGGAGAGCGAAGAAGAATATCAACTGACGCGCATGCAGGCCGCTTTGGCGACGCTGGATGCACGTAGCCGCGATATTCTGCAAAAACGCTGGTTGACTGAAGACAAGGTCGGCTTGAAAGAGCTGTCCGAAGAGTACGGGGTTTCCATGGAGCGTATCCGTCAGGTTGAACAGCAGGCGTTGAACAAACTGAAAAATCAGTTGCTGGCTTAAGTCAACCCATTGGCTTCATGCCTGAATTTCGTTAAGCTAAAGGCTCGTATGCTATACATACCGGCCTTTTTTGTTTTAAAGAGAGCTTTGCACGAGTGGGGCGCGAAATAAAAATGAGGAAAAAATTGGCTGGTTGAGGCGGAAAACGCA
>JACXUQ010000380.1 GCA_014763835.1 Thiotrichales bacterium | reverse complement strand
GAGCTTAAACGGTGTGCCACAATCAAGGTCGTCCGCCCTTCAAAAAACGGCGCCAAATCCTGATACAGACGGCGCTCCGTCTCCATATCCAAGGCGGAAGTCGCCTCGTCCATAATCACCACTTTGGGGTCTTGCAGAATCATACGAGCAATCGCCAGGCGCTGACGCTGACCACCGGAAAGCTTAATGCCGTTACGACCCACCACCGTTTCAAGCTGCTGCGGCTGTTGTTTGACGGTCTCTTCCAACTGCGCCAAACGCAACGCGCCCCAGAGTTTTTCCTCGTCCATTGTCTGCCCCAACGTCAGATTGAAACGGATACTCTGGTGAAACAACACCGGCTGTTGCAACACCGTCGCCACATGACGACGCACCACACTCTGCCCGACCGCTTCAATCGGCTCGCCGCCATAACGGATTTGGCCGCCATCGGCCTGATAGAATCCCAACAACAACTGCACCAATGTCGTCTTCCCGCCCCCACTGGCGCCAACCAGCGCCAGTTTTTCTCCCGGCTGGATGGTAAAACTCAACTCATTGAGCACCGGTTCGGGCTTGCCGGGATAGTGGAAACTGAGTTTTTCCACCTCGACCGTCACAGGGGCGGCCTGTTGAAAAGGATTCACGCGACTTTCGAACACCGGCTCCTGCTTCAAATCCAGCACTTCGTTGATGCGTTGCAAAGCGCCGCTGGCGGCACTGTAGCTGTACTGCATCGTCAGCAGTTCCTGCACCGGCCCCATCATAAACCACAGGTAACCGAATACCGCCATCATCTCGCCGATGGTCAGGCCGGAAAACACCACCATCAACATGCTCACACCGCGGAAAATATCAAACCCGACCAGAAAGATCATAAACGAGAAACGGCTCGCCGCATCGCTCTTCCAGGTAAACGCCTCGGAGTGCTGTTTAATGGACGCCGCGTGATTACGTACACGGTCAAAGAAATTTTTATCCTGATTAACCGCACGCACCTGTTGCAAGGCGTCCAGCGTTTCGGTCAACGCCTGTTGAAAGGCTTCTACCGCGCTATTTTCGTCTTTTTTCAGGGTTTTGACTTTGCGTCCCATGCGCATGGTGAAATAGACCACCACCGGATTCAGCAACAGAATAAACAGCGCCAACTGCCAATGCAGCCACAGCAGAATCAGACTCACCCCTACCAGCGAAAACAACGCGATAATCAATTTGCCGACGGTAGAACCGAGAAAGTTGTCGATGCTGTTGACGTCATTGACCAAGGTCGCCGACACACTGCCACTGCCCATGGTTTCGTACTGCGCCATCGCCACACCCTGTACACGTGCCAGCAAATCGCGGCGGATACCATAGGTCACATCTTTGGCAATCACCGTAAACTGCTGCATCTGCCAAACGCCCAGCCCCAAACCGGCCATACGCAACACAATGGTGATAATCGTGATCGCGACAATATAGTAAGTCGCACCATACCAATCAGGCGAGACCAAAGTCTGTAAAAAACCGACAATCCAACCCGGCTGATTCAGCAACACCTCATCCACCAGAATCGGCAGCAGCAACGGCAGCGGCACGGTCGCCAGCATGGCAAACAACGCGATAATATGCGCCTTGACCAGACGCGGCTTATGGCGTTTTACCAGTTCGAAAATACGCTGCCACGTGTAAGAGCGTTCCGACAGGGCTTTAACGGCCGGTGC
>JACXUQ010000379.1 GCA_014763835.1 Thiotrichales bacterium | reverse complement strand
CCGTTTTCACCGGTGGACACCACGCCGGGGAAGTTTTTTAAAAACAAAGCAAGATTTCGCTCTTGAATGGAGTCTTGTTCTATTACATTCTTTTCAACTGAGTTCATTAAGCGGTGTCCTTGGTTTTGTATTTTTGATTGGGGCTTTTTGGCTTGTCCGGTTGAGTCATTTCTAATGCGCCAACCTCCAACATTGGCAACAACCAAGCCTCTCTAAATGATTTGCGGTCTTTTAATTGCAAAAACTGCATAATTTCGGCTGTGCTTTTAGGTTCACGACAAAATTTCAGCATAGGGGCAAACTTGGCTTCAACTTGTGGGGTAGCTTGGGGGGTAGCTTGTGGGGTGGTTTGTTCGGTCTTAGTCAGTGATTCCACAAAGCCTTCTGCATAGGGCAGCACTATTCGAGTAAAGTTTGGTAAAAACACATAGCTGTTTTTTGAGTAGTGTTGCAAAATCCTGGGTACACCAGAACCCAAATGCTCCACCATTTCTAAATCGCGGAATACACGCATCAGCACTTTGTTTTGCGGGTGAGATATACCGCTAAAAAAGTCTTCTTCATTCATATCTTCCGGCAGACTGCCGGCGGAGGTAATTTCTAAGCGGTCAGCAAAAAACTCAAACTTAGGCGGCGTTTCCCTCGTGTAGTTGTTGTGAACAATGGCATTAATCACCGCTTCGCGTACAGCGATTTCATTGAGCATTTGCCGCTGTCTGCGCGTGGAAGCGGTAATTTGGGTAAAAGTGCGGTTTTCAACCTTGATTTTATCCAATACCGCTTTCGCCGCTTTAACCAAACAACAATAACCGTATTCTTCGTTTTCAATCAAATCAATGCGGTCTGATCCCGAATATTTGGCGACTTTAATCGAATTGCCGTTTTGATCTGCTAGTAAATAAGCAGCGTAGTTGTATTGGCCATCTTCGGTCAGCAGTTCCAGGTTTTTGGCAAAGTGCTGATTGAGCGGCAAGCCTCGCGCTTCGTAATAGATTTTGAGCTGTTCAAAAGTCAAATCCTGATAGGGGGCGCGCATGTTGCTAATTGAATTGCGCGTGCGCTGGGCAAAGAACTCATGAATCATGCGCTCCGGCATGGGTTCGGAAGCAGAACCTATACGCAAGAAACAGCCTCTAGGCGTCATACCAAACTTGGTGAGGTGATATGGCTTTTCCAATCCGCTGGCGACAACAATCTTAATAATATCGGTGCCATGCCAGTCTGTAATGAAAACATCAAACAATCCCAAAGCGGAGGGAGCGATATTATGTTTGATTCGATCTTTTATTTTAAGCTGTAGGCTATCCAAGTCACCTAGCGCGATGGCTTGCTGCGTTTGGTCATCCACACCAATATAAATTTCACCGCCGGATTTCGCATTTAAAAAGGCAACCACTTCTCTTTCAAGACTATCGGTAAGTTGGCGTTTAAATTCAGTGCGCTGGGATTCTTGCATGAATAAGGTCAGATGGCATTGGCATAAATAATTTGATCGATTTTACAGCCTTTTGCAAAGCCTGTCATTACAGGCTAGCTGACCAGACGGTTTTTACAACCTTTGCCATTTTTACGCAAAAATCATTAAAATGAGAGCTTTGCACGAGTGGGGCGCGAAATAAAAATGAGGAAAAAATTGGCTGGTTGAGGCGGAAAACGCAGCTAATAGCTCGCTATTAGCAAGTTT
>JACXUQ010000036.1 GCA_014763835.1 Thiotrichales bacterium | reverse complement strand
TAATCGCCAAAGCAGTCAGCAGAATCGGACGGAAACGCACCTTACCGGCTTCAATCACCGCATCTTTCAACGACTGCCCTTCACGACGGTATTCCAAGACAAAGTCGATCAGCAGCAGAGAGTTACGCACCACGATACCCGCCAGGGCAATCACCCCGATCATTGATGTCGCGGTAAACGCCTGCCCCGTCAACCAGTGACCCGGGAACACCCCGATCATAGTCAACGGAATCGCGCCCATCACAATCACCGGCATCATAAACGACTTGTAGTAACCGACTAGAATCAGATAGATAAAGATCAGCGCCACAATAAACGCACTCCCCATGTCGCGGAACACGTCCAGCGTCAGACGCATCTCTCCGCCCCACAGCAGGGTGTAATCCATGACATCTTTAGGCTGCGCCTGCACGAAACCTAGATTGGCGGTATGGAAGGTCACGCCATTCGGCAAAGTCACACCGTCCAGCATCTTGTCCAGTGACAGTACTGCATAAACCGGGCTGGACTGCAGCAATTCACCACCCACCATCACCATCTGGTGCTGATCGCGATCCAGAATCGGCTTGGCGTGAATCACCTTGTCAACACTGGCTACGGCCGTCAGCGGCACCGCTTCGCCGGAACGTGACTGCACGCGCAAAGACAACAGCTGCTCCGCCACAGTACGTTCCGAACGCGGCAAACGCACCAGAATATTCACCGGCTCACGCACATTATCCAAGTGCATATAACCCAGCTCATAACCGTTAACGTAGTCACGCAGCATTTTCGCGACTTGCGCAGGCGCCACGCCCAACAGATTGGCCTGTTCGCGGTCGATATTGATTTCGTAACTCTCCAAATCGGCGGTCACGGAATCGTCCACGTTGATCATGCCGTAGATTTTTTCAAACGCCTGATCCACTTCCAACGCCGCTTCGCGCAATTTGTCATAGTCGGGGCCATATAGCTCCGCCATGATTTGCGTGGTCACCGGCGGTCCCGGAGGCGTTTCATAAATCTTGATATTCGCTTCAGGGAATGTCTTGCGGATTTCATCCAATGTAGCATCCAGGCTCATGGCTATATCGTGCGACGACTCGTCACGATCATGCTTATTCACCAGATTCACACGAATTTGCGCAAAGTTCGGGCCCTGTTTAATCAAGTCACCACGCACCAGAGCCGCGAAGTCGATCGGTGCAGGACGTCCCAAATAGACGCTGTAATCGGTAACATGCGCTGTTTCAGCGAGAATCCCGCCAACATAACGCACCACACGGTCGGTCGCTTCCAGTGCCGCACTCTCAGGCATATCGACCTGAACCAACAGCGTGCTGGTGTTGTCGTAAGGCAGCATCTTCACTTCCACACCGGCCGGGTGCAGCGGATTATTCATGCCATCGTCGCGCATAAACTGCAACGCGGGCTGCAACATGGCCGCAAACAGCGCCATCAACACCACAAACAGAAAGACGTTACGTTTGGTTCGGCTTGCGATCATCGGATTAATCGCCTTCACATACAAACGCTGCATCCAATCCTCTTTGTGGATATGGTGCGCTTCCAGACTTTCGTGCGCCCGCATCTCTCTAATGGCCTTTTTACCCAACCAGCGGTAAGCGATATAAGGCACCAGAACATAGGCGATCACCAGGGACGCAATCATCGCCACCGGCACGTTGAACGGAATCGGCGCCATAAACGGCCCCATCATGCCGGTTACGAACAGCATCGGAATAAACGCCAGAATAACCGCCAGGGTCGCCACGTTAGTCGGGTTACCGATCTCGTTGGTCGCCTTGATCATCAATTCATCGAATTTCTCGGGATCAAAACCTTCGTGAATATGGCGGTGAATGTTCTCGATAACCACAATCGCCGCATCCACCAGCAGGCCCAACGACAGAATCAGAGCGAACAAGGTGATACGGTTGATCGTCTGATCGGCAATCAGACCGACAAACAACACCACAAACAGAATCAGAGGCACCGTCAGCGTAACAATACCCGCTTCGCGCCAACCCAGGAACAGCACCAGAATCACCACCACCGACAAGACAGCGATGCCCAAGTGCTCCATCAGCAGATTAACCGCCGCGTTGGCTTTTTCACCGTCGTTACGTGTCACCACCACACTTGCGCTGGCAGGAATCACGCTGGCCTTGAGGAAATCCAGTTTTTCCAAAACCGCATTCGCCACTTCCACCGCATTGGTTCCGGGTTTTTTAGCAATCGCAATCGTCACCGCCGGCTGCTCGCCACGTGCATGAATTTGACCTTGCGTGCCAAAACCGATGCGCGTGTACGAGTCCGCTTCCTGGGCACCGTCTTCAATCGTCGCAATGTCACGCAGATAAATCGGGCGACCTTGATCAGCGCCGATAATAATATCGCCAACCTCCTGAGCATTGCCCAAATAACCGTTCACACGCACCAGATGATTCTGGTTGTTATTGATCAGCGCCCCTACCGGCATAGACACGTTGCTGCCTTGCAGCATTTCGCTGATCTGCTCCAGCGTGAGCCCGGTCAACGCGATTTTCTGGGCATCCAACCAAACGTTAATCGCACGGCGATCGCCACCTACCACTTCGGTGAACGACACACCGGGGATGTTGCGCAGGTTCTCAACCACTTTCAACGACACATCACGCAGGTCGTAACCCGACATCACATCGGAGGTCAGCGCCAAGGTCATAATCGGCACGTCATCGACGTTGATCGGGCGGATAATCGGCTGTTGCGTATCCGGCGGCATCTTGTCCATGTTCTGCATCATCTGGTTATACAGTTTTACCAAACTGTCCACCTGATTCTCGCCCACCTTGAACTGCACCGTCACCACACCGAAATCATTGGCCGCAAAGCCGAAAGTATGATCTACGCCCGGCAGTGCATTCATAATCGCTTCCAACGGCTTGACCACCATATTGGAAACCTCTTCCGGCGTCGCGCCGCCTTTCGGCACAATAATATTGGCCGCCGGCACCACAATCTGCGGATTGTATTCGCGCGGCGTAATCAGATACGCCATCATCCCCGCAAGGGTGATCGCGATCATAATCATCATGGTAATTTTGGAATGGATAAACCACTTCGCCAGCTTGCCGGCGATATTCAGCTTATCGGCTGCCGTATGCTGATTGTCTGCCATGCTTACGCCCCCTGACCGGCCGCCGCTTTCGCCACAACCGCATCACCGTTCAACAAACTTTGATTATTGTCGACCACAATGTGCTCACCCAAGTCCAAACCGGCCTGGATTTCGATCATGCCGTCCATTTTCATGCCGGTTCTGACCATGGTGAAATAGGCTTTGTTGTCACGCAGCACAAACACGCCTTCAATACCGGCGCGCGAAATGACCGCTGACTGCGGCACCAGAACCGTTTGACGTTCACCACGTTTGAAACTCACGCGTGCAAAAGTACCGCTGTTCACATTGCTAATCGCCGGCAGGCTCAATTTAACCGTGTGGGTGCGTGTTTTCGGATTAGCCGCGCTCACCAGCGTATAAATCGTGCCTTTTAAAGGCGCAGGCTGCGAGTCGATCACCACTGTCGCTTCATCCCCGGCACGCAAAACTGCAAACAGGTCTTCCGCCACCTCGGTCTGCACGCTCACGCTTTGCAGGTTCTCAATCACCACAATCGGCTGGCCGGGTGACGCCAAAGCGCCGGCTTCCGCCATTTTCTCAACGATAATGCCGTCAAACGGCGCACGCACGTTGGCATAGTTCAATTGTGATTTGGCCTGATCCAATCCAGACTTGGCCGCAGACAGGTTCTCTTGCGCCACACTGTACTGCAGTTTGATTTTGTCCAACTGCTGCTTGGAAACCGAATCTTCCTTGAACAGTTTGTTGAAGCGGTCATAATCCAGTTTGGCATCTTCTAACGCAGCCACGGCTTGCTGATAAGCCGAATTTGCCTGATTGATCTGACTCTTAATATCTGTCGAGTCAATACTGAACAGCAAATCGCCGCGCTTAACTTCCTGACCGACTTTCACATTCAGGTCTTTGATATAACCGATCAAACGCGATGAAATTTGCGCTTTCTGATCCGACACCACGGCGCCCGGCACTACCGCCTTCAAAGGGACACTGCCCAATTGAACGGTCATCACTGCCGCCTCAATTGTCTGCTGCGTTTGCACTTTTGCGGCCTGCTCCGCATCCTGCCCGTTTTCGGACGAGCAACCGGCCATTAGAGCCGTCATGGCAGAAATGGCCAACACGCTCATCAAGTGTTTTTTGGTGAACTGTTTCATACTGAACCTCAAATACTTAAATAAACTATTTTTCAATCAATGCGTCATTGCCATAACGGAACCACGCCGCTCCGCCATGTGCCTAAATACGGGGGGCTTACAACATATCCAAGCGCAAAGTACCGGTGTCCAAACGCAACTTGGCAGTTTGCAGATTCTTTTCAAAGGTGGCTGCCACCAGCTCTGCACGCGCCTTGTCCAACAAGGCCTGACCGGCTAACACCTCGGTAATCGTCGCCACACCGTTGGAGTAACGCTTCAAAATCAAACGCTGCGCCTCTTCGGCCTCTTCCACCGCCAACTGGTTTACATGCACCTGCTTTTTGGCCACCTGCAAGGTGTTCCAAGCCGTCAGCAAACTCAAACGCAATTGATTTTGCTGTGAGCGCAGTTGCGCCTCCTGGGCTTTCGCCGCCGCATTGGCGCGATCCACACCGCTGGATGTCACCCCAAAGTCGGTAATCTTCCACGAAACCACACCGGCAACCGTATAAGAAGAGCTATCAAAACCGAAGGTGTCGTCGTTCCAGTCCTGACGTGCCATCAGGTTAAAGCTCGGATACAACCCGGCTTTGCTGGCTCCCACTGCCGCAAAACTGGAGTTCACCTCGTTACGCTTCGCTTCCAATTGCGGATTTTTGGACAAAGCCATCGCAACCAGATCATCGACATTGTCGGCAGGCAATGAAATATCCACACGCGACCCTACATCGATAGACTCAAGATATTCGGAAGACATCAAGGTCTTCAGGCTTTCCAGCGCGATTTTTTCCTGATTCTGTGCTTTTTCCAACGCCATGCGCGCATTCGATTGGTTAACCTTGGCACTTAATAGTTCTGAGCGAACCAGAATGCCCTGCTCAACCAGATTAGTGGTGGTCTTTACATAAGAATCCGCCGCCAATACGGCCTGTTCGGCAACCTGAATATAGGCGCGTGCCGTGTGCACGCCTTCATAAGCCTGATAAACGTTGAATGTTAAATACTGCTTAACCGCTTCATCACCGTTCTGCGCAGCCTGAATCATCGCCTTGGCCTGATTTTCGTAACTGGTGATTTTGCCGCCGTTATAGACCGGAATCAGCATCTCAATGCGGGTATTGAAGTCGCTATGGGCATCGGGCTTATTCAAATCGCCCGGCGCATAATCCAGTCCTTTGGCTTGATCCGCAAAACCAAAATCTGCAAAAGTCGCCTGACGCTGCTGCAATTTCATACCAAACACATTCAAGGCATTATCGGAGTTGGAGGCCGTTAACGAAGCGGTAATTTGCGGCAAACGGCTGTGGCTGGCCTCTTTATAGGCCGATTCGGCTTGCTGAATGCGCAACTTGCTCACCTCCATCTCTGGATTCTGATTCAATGTATTTTCAACACATTGCTTAAACTCCAGCACTTTGCCGCCGGCCGCCGCCATTCCCGGTGCGACCAAAGCCAGTGCCATCGCCAAGGCTGTCAATTTAAATTGCGATTTTTTTGATTGATTCATCATGACTCCACCCGTCATCTCAAACACTCGATTATTAATGTATCCGTTTGACAACCATGCATGGTTTGATGCATCACTGCCATTTGCTTCGCTGCACTAACAAACGCAACGCCAGGAAACACAAAAAGGATGCATTACCATCCTTTTGTTTATACACCAAGCTCGCTAAGGGATTATTCTCATCACCAGGGTACAAACACCTTAGCGAGAACACCCGCATAACACAAGCTTATTAAGATATAAGAATTTGCTTATATTACTCAAACTCATTCATATAAGCAAATACTAATACTCAGATAAAATAATTCTTTTCAACCACAGCAGCTGTCCGTGAAAGAAGTGACTGGCATTGGCACGCGCATAAAGCGTCGGTTTTTGCTGCAAACGGCCAAACCACTGCATCATCTCGGCAACCTCAACCACCTCATCTTGCAAGCCGATAACCATCTCCCAAGGCACCCGTACCTCTTCAATCGCCGAAAAATCATAAAGCCCTACCGGCGGTGCCACAATCATCAGCCGCTCGGCCTGCAGCACAGGCTGCGCTTTTAAGGTGATATAACTGCCAAACGAAAAACCGGCAAGCGAAAACCTATCCACATTAAAATGCGTTCGCGCCCAGTTAACCACTGCGACCAAATCGTCGGCCTCGCCGACTCCGCCGTCGTACTGCCCCTGACTTCTGCCGACCCCGCGAAAATTATATACCGCCGTGGCATACCCCTTTTCTTGCAGCGCTTTTTCCAGCGTAGTCACCACCTTGTTATTCATGGTGCCGCCAAACTGCGGATGTGGATGGCTAATCACCACCAACCCGGCCTGTTCAGAACTCTCGGCAGCCCGAAATCGCACTTCCAACTCACCCGCTGGGCCGCTAATCAACGTGGTTTCACTTTTAGATCGCATTTTTTCCTCATTCACTGTCAGCCCCCTCTTACGGTATGCTAACGTATTACTCATTCACTTTTGTTTACAGGTTTTTCCATGCCCAGACACATTATTATTGACGACGCCATTCCCTATGCCGAAGCGATGTTTTCCCATCTGGGAAAAATCACGTTATTACCGGGCCGGGATATTTCGCGCCAGCACCTCATGGATGCCGACGCGCTGGTGGTGCGCTCGCGCACCCAGGTTAATGCCGCACTGCTTGACGGCACGCCGGTTAAATTCGTCGGCAGCACCGTTGTAGGCTTGGATCATATCGATCAGCTCTACTTACACAACAACGACATCCACTTCTATTCCGCCCAAGGCTGCAATGCCAATTCGGTCGCCGAATATATTATTACCTGCCTACTAGACCTAGCGGAACACAAAGGATTTGAACTCACAGAAAAAACCCTCAGCATTATCGGTGTCGGCCATGTTGGCAGTCTGGTGTATGAAAAAGCGCAGAAAATCGGCATGCGTTGTCTACTGAACGATCCGCCACGTGTTGAAAACAATCCTTCGCTGAAGCAGGATTTCGTGGACCTGGAAACCTGTCTGCAAGCCGACATCCTGACTTTTCACACCCCTTTAACGCACAACGGAAAATACCCGACCCATCATCTACTCAATCAAACGGGTTTGGCAAAAATCCGTGCGGATCAGATTATTATCAATGCCGCCCGCGGCGGCATTATTGATGAAGCCGCCTGGCAAGCAACGCCCACACTAGCCAACATCATCGACTGCTGGGAAAACGAACCGCAAATTGACGAATCGCTCTACCGAACGGCCTATCTGGCCACCCCGCACATTGCAGGGCACTCGCTGGATGCCAAAATCGCCGGCGGTAAAATGGTCTATGAACAGCTCTGCCAATTTTGGAACATCACACCACAAGAAACCTGGCGCGCGCACCTGCCAACCCCGCCGCCAGCACTCGCACTCAATACCGCAGGCAGTTTGCAGCATCAACTCTACAACACCCTTAAAGCCGTTTATGATCCGCGCAACGACGACCTCGCCATCCGCCGGAAAAACATCGAAGAAACCTATAAAAATTATGAATTGTATCGTCGTAATTACCCCATTCATCGCGAATGGCATCAACACCGCTTTTTACCCAGCCAAAATACGGCCCTCAATAACCTCCTCATTTCATTGGGGTTTCAGGCACATAAGGCTTAACTCATATTAGAGTATTAGGAATAGCTAATAAAAAGAAGTTATTAGCCAACAAAAAAATTAGTATTTTCTTTTGCAATTGATACAGGTAATCTACTGGCTGACAAATAAATACGTTGGGAACTCAACACCCTAAGCTGAACACCCAACCCCCTTGTTATTTTAACGGAGTACAACCTAATGAAATTCACTACTGCAATCAAAGCTGCTCTTCTAGCTACTGCCGTCACTACCCTGTCAGGCTGCGGCACCATCAACGCAATCGGCAACCTGGAAGACGGTGCCGGCGAAACCTTCATGCAAGTATGGGACAAATGGGTAGAAGCGGATGGCGACATCGCCGACGCCACCATGTGGGAAGTTAAAGTTCAAGACGGCGTAGCACTGGCTGACGTTATTGATGCGATTAACAGTGTAGCGACAAATCGCAATATCAAAAACGTAGGTGAACTACCACTTTCAGAAGAGTTGAAAGCGCGCGGTATCGAATCTAAAACTATTCACGTTATGTCTTTCTGTAACCCAGAAACTGCACGTAAAATGGTCGACTTCTCTCCAGCAATGGGTGGTTTCCTGCCTTGCCGTGTAAATATCATTGAAGAAGAAGATGGCCTGCACATCTACTCAATGAACATGGATATGGCGATCAAAATGGGCAAAAAAATGCCTCCAGAGTTGAAAGAAGCCACTATGCAAGTGCGTGACACCATCTGGGAAATGCTGCAAAAAGGCTCTAAAGGTGAATTCTAAGGTTTAACCAAAACCTAACACTTTTAAAACCAGACCCGGCCTGCCGGGTTTTAAAAACCGCCGAATTTCACCTCGAAACTCGGCGGTTTTTTATTATGTAAATGGCAAAAAATCGCCTACACACCATTACTAATCAATACGTATTTTCGTAAACAAATCAAAAACACCATTACACAGAAAAAGTTTAAGACCGCCTTAACCCAACAAAAATAAGGTGAAAGAAAAAACACCTCCCAAAAAGCACAAAACCTTAATCAAAAATCCTTTTTATTTCAACACGTTAAACCACAATCAACCAAGTTATAATTATCCCGCCATTAGGTATACTTATTACGCATTAAATTAATCAATCATACTAATAGATAAGCAAAATCTTTTAATTGTCCAACCCCTGTAAAATCGGGCATAGTTACATCCGACTTACGCAGAACTACTCTGCAAAAA